>URHI01000001.1 GCA_900547565.1 uncultured Eubacteriales bacterium
CCTGCCGACGGCGAAAGCGCAATGAAGGAAAGCCGTAATATCACCGCAAACGGCTGCTACTTCAACCTGCGCTACCCATTCTGGCACGATGACAACGTGGTTATCGACAGCTGTGAGCTTACCCCCCTTTGCCGCGCGGCACTGTGGTATACAAAAAATGTAGACATCAAAAACACCCGGCTGCACGGTATAAAAGCACTGCGTGAGTGTGCGGACATAAATATTGAAAACTGCGATATAGAATCGCCCGAGTTCGGCTGGTTTTCAAAACGCATATCCGTATCAGATACGCACGCGGTGGGCGAGTACTTCATGCTCCGTGCGGAAGGACTCAAAATACATAATCTGAAATTCTCCGGCAAATATTCGTTTCAATACGTTGAGAATGCAGTTGTCAGCGACTGCGACATTGACACTAAGGACGCATTCTGGCACTGCCGTAACGTCACGGTAACAAACTGCCGCGTCAAAGGCGAATATCTGGCTTGGTACTCCGAAGACCTGACCTTCAAAGACTGTGTTATAATCGGTACACAGCCGCTGTGCTACTGCCGTGGGCTGAAGCTGATAAACTGCCGCATGGAGGATACCGACCTCAGCTTTGAAAAGTCCGACGTCGAGGCAACACTTACTGCCCCGATCGTCAGCATCAAAAATCCCCATTCGGGCAGCATCAGCGTTCCGGCAGTCGGAGAAATCATTATGGACGACCCCGAGGCACGGGGACAGGTGATCATCACCGGCTGAGCCGGACTCGGATCAGCAATTTAATTTATATTGAAAGGATCGCCTTTTATGTGTCCATATCAGCGCACCGGGCACTTCTCTTCCGGATCTAAAAAGGTGAACATATAAAAATGTTTGTAATTGACTCTCACTGCGACAGTATTCAGCGGGTCGACGCCGGCCTGCAAATGCTGAAAAATCCTTATAATATGAGCCACCGATGGCCGCAATGTCAGTTTGTGGCAATGTTCTGCAGCTGGCCGCGCCAGACCCCCGAGCAGGATAACGCCCGCATGCTGCGCTACGCCAAGCTGTTTCATGAGCAAATGGAAATACAGTCGGACGTACTCCGGCAGTGCCGCACCGGAGCCGAAATCGAGCAAGTACTTATGTCCGGCAAAAATGCCGCCGTAATGACAATAGAGGGCGGTACCGGACTGCTCGGCAGTACCGAACAGCTTGAGCATATGTACGACCTCGGCACACGGGTTTGCGGTCTTACCTGGCAGGACAACGACCTCGGCTGTTCAAACCGAGCCGACCCGGACACGGGACTGACACCTGCCGGATTGGCAATGGCACGCCGCTGTACAGAGCTTGGAATACTGCTGGACGTGTCGCATCTGTCTGACCGCGGCTTCTGGCAGCTGTGCGAGCTGTCTGACGCACCGTTTGTGGCAACACACTCCAATTTTCGCGGTGCCTGTAACCACAGCCGCAACCTGACAGACGAAATGGCGCTTGAAATGAAACGCAGAGGGTGTATGATAGGGACATTCAATCTGTGCCGGGAGTTTCTCCGTGAGGACGGCGAGGCCGACATAGATGACATTATCAGCATGACGGATTATGCGCTGAGTCTGCTGGGAGACGGCTGTATAGGCTTCGGCTGTGATATCGACGGCACAAGCGATAAATATCCGCACGGCATCACCATGAAGCACAGCATTCATGATGACATAATCGAACAACTGCAAAAGCGTTATCCTACCTCTACGGTAGAACGCCTGGCCGGCTCAAACTGGCTTGAATTTCTAAAAAACAATTTAGTCTGAACCCTCCGGAGGCAGAGCTTATGAAATTACGATACATAGCTGTCATAGCTGTATTGCTGATATGCACAATATTGGCGTTTGGCTGTAATAATTCCGGCGACGGCACAAACACAGCTACGTCATCAGACACTGATACAACAGCGCTGGTTCCTACCGTCACGCTGTTCCGAGACGGCACTACCGACCACATCATAATACGGCCGGCACGTCCGTCGGACGAAGAGTTCAACGCTTTCATCGCACTGCAAAACGCCTTCAAGGCAAGCGGCGTGATAATAGAGGGTGAGCGTGATTCAGCCGAGCCGTCACAGTATGAAATAATCATAGGCCCGACCGATCGCGAAGAAAGCAAGCAGGCAGCCAAGGGACTGCGCGATGACGACTACGTGATAAAGGTTGTCGGCGACAAGCTGGTTATCGTGGGCGGCTCTCCAAAAGCGACGTTTACCGCGACTCAGCGCTTCATAGAAGAATACGTTTCCGGAAAAAGCATGCTGGAAATTCCGGTCAATATGTCAATAACCGAGACCGGACAGTACAATGTAGGCAATCTTACGATAAACAGCATCAACATCAGCGAATTCTCCATAGTAACACATTATCCGGCAACCCGGCGTGACGCCTTTGCCTCACAGATGCTATCGTCGGCAGTCAATCGGCTGACCGGATACACACTCAAGACCTACGACGACCGCAAAGACGCAACAGAACATGAAATAATCATCGGTGCGACCTCGCACTCGGACAAAACCTGCGGCGACCATGAGTACGCAGTCTATTTCAAGGACGGCAATCTGCACATAAACGGCGATTCCGCATCTCTTATACATGCCGTAAGCAGCTTTATCTCGGAAAATCTGCCCGACAATGCTACCGGTGAACTCGCGCTCGATATCACCGAAGACAGCACCTTTAAGTCAACAGCCGTCATCTATCCCGCAGAGGCCACTCTTGACGGAAAACAGCTTGTGGCACTTTGCGACCAGAAAAATTCATCGCTGGTCATAATTGACCTTAATGCTCCCGACCCGACCTCAAAGGACGCCATAGTATGGACCTGGCGTCCGACAGCTGCACTTGGATATATGCAAACGTCCTCATACGGTAACCGCATTGACGAAGCCATTCTGCGCTACAGTGAGGTAAAGGGCTGTTACGTAGTATGCATAACATCATCGTCAGGTTACATGTGCGTGGCGGAATATCCGTCAGGCAAGTGCCTGTGGGAAGCCTCGGCATCCGGACTCGGTCCTCATTCGATCGAATATCTGCCGGACGGCAATGTTGCTGTCGTGTGTAGCGGAAACAGTAATTATCAGAACGGCTGCGTCCGTATTTACACCGCATCGATCCATAAAAGCTCGGCAAAATATGTCTCCAAACAAATTCCCGGAGCTCACGGCGTAATTTGGGACGATGATCTTCAGCTGCTGTGGGTGCTCGGAGACAATAAGCTGTGCGCTTTCCGCATATCGGGCACGCCTCAGTCACCCGCGCTGACGGAGGTTGAACAGTTTTGCGTCCACTCGGGAATTACAGGGGGACACAATCTGTCGGTCGACCCGTCAGATCCGGATAAGCTGTGGGTAACCGGCAGCAACGTCTGGACGGTGAGAAAATCCAACGGCATTATTACTCAGGAAGTTCCGGGCGGTAGCGTAATAACCCGTCAGGCAGTAAAATCAATGGACAGCTTTGAGGATGGAACGATTATTCAGTCCGTGGCCACCAATGTCACCGCCGCACACAATACCGACACACTGCGCGTCTACCGCACGTCGGACGGCGGCAAGACATATACCTGCCAGACCTATGTATTCGCAGACCGCGCATTTTACAAGGCACGCCGTGTATCGGCGCAATACACATAAATATCAAACCAAAAACAGGGTAGAAAACTGATCTGATTAACAGCAGATAACCGATTTTCTACCCTGATTTTGCGTCTGCCTGAACAGCTTACAGCTCATACTCCATCCGCAAGGTAGGCTGTTCTGGCAGGTGAAATATCTTCCCATTGAAAAAATCCGAAATTACCTGCTCCCGGGGTGTGTAGCTCGTCCCGCAAGTATTCTGACGTTTGAAAGCATAACAAAGCAGACACGATAATTGAATTTTCAGTCGCCGCAGGTAAATGATACATCCATCTGAAATAACCGTCCTTTGGTGAAATAACCGTCCTTTGGTGTTTATTTTACCACATACACCTTGTTGCCTGTAAAGTCGCCGAAAAATCTCAATAAAATTTTTAAATACTACTTGACACGTAATACTATGTGTTGTATAATATTGTACGTAAGGAGGTGTTGTATGGACATTCAACTCAAACGAGGCCTGCTGGACGTCTGCGTACTGGCGGCAATAAAAGACGAAGACTCCTACGGCTACCGTATCGTCAAGGATATGGCACCGTACGTCGAAATCTCGGAGTCAACACTCTATCCCATACTGCGGCGGCTGGAAGCGGCAGAGCTTCTTAGCGTGCGCACCGCCGAGCACAATGGCAGGCTGCGCAAATATTACCACATCACGCCGGCAGGACTTGAGCGCATCGAGCAGTTCAAAAACGAGTGGAGTGAAATCATGGCAATATATCAATACATCACAAGGGAGGAAAAGTGAAATGACAAAATCCGATTTTGTTTCCGCACTGCGCGAACATCTGTCGGGGCTGCCGGAAGCGGATATACGCAGATCAACGGATTACTACAGCGAGATCATAGAAGACCGCATGGAAGACGGAGTTGATGAACAGCAGGCAGTAGCGGCGCTGGGCCCAATCGACGAAATTGCGTCGCAGATACTCATGGACACACCGCTGACCAAACTGGTAAAGGCCAGAGTAAAACCTTCACGCGCACTACGCGCATGGGAAATAATATTTCTGATATTAGGCTCGCCGATCTGGCTTTCACTGCTGATAGCGGCAGTCTGTGTCATACTCGCAGTGTACACCGTGCTTTGGGCCGTGATAGTGGTGTTTTACGCCGTGGTTCTGAGCTTTGCTGCCGCAACGATAGCCGGGGCGGGCGGTGCATTCATGTTTGCCATCATGGGTAATGCATTGTCGGCACTGGGGATTTTCGGCGTTGGACTGGTCTGCGCCGGGCTTGCAATACTGCTGTTTTTCGGCGTAAATGCACTTACGGTGCTTTTCGTACGTCTGAGCCGCATAATATTGCACGGCATTAAATCATGCTTTATCAACAAGGGGGACAAACAATGAAAAGATCCATTAAAGTTGCAATAATCGTGGCTGTCGCGCTGATAGCGGCAGGACTGCTCACTGTACTGGCCGCGTTTGCCGTCGGCGGTTTCGATATAAGATCATTCAACACCGTCACATACATCGAGAACTCAGTCCCGATAGACATACCGTTTGACAGCGTGTCAGTCGACTGCACAACTGCAGACGTGCGCATCATACGCTCTCCGGACGGCCGTGCACGTGTCGTATTCTCCGACTGTGATGACCACGCGATCTCCCATTCGGCAACCGTCCGTGACGGAGAACTGACCGTCACGCGCACCGACAACCGCACTGTGCACATATACGCAGAGGTCAACATCGGACAGGGCGGCCCAACAATTACTGTCTATCTGCCGCAGGACCAATACAGCGAGCTTGACATCAGTACAACCAGCGGAAACGTTGACATTTCAGCGGGATTCCGATTTGATGAAGCTGAAATTCACACCACCAGCGGCTCAATCCACGCAGTCGGATGCACCGGTCAAAAGCTTGAGGGACGTTCGTCAAGCGGGACTGTACGGCTTGAAAATGTGCAGTGTGAGGAAATAAAAGCACAAAGCAGCAGCGGCGGCATACAGCTTGAAGCCGTCCGTTGTCTGAATACAGAAGCGCAAAGCAGCAGCGGCACCATCCGCCTCACCGACGTCATAGCGACCGGCTTTATCAAAATTCACAACAGCAGCGGAGGCGTGCGTCTGGCCCAAAGCGACGCTCCAAAACTGCAAATTGAGACCTCAAGCGGCAGTGTCACCGGTTCCCTGCTGACATCAAAATTATTTGATATCACAACATCAAGCGGCACCGTACGACTGCCCGAGCAGGGCGACGGAGGTGTGTGTGAGATCAGAACCTCCAGCGGAAATATAAACTTAACCCAATAACGGACAAAAAGCTCTGACGGACGATCTTTATCCGCCAGAGCTTTTATCATATCCTAAGGATGGCTGATTAAATCCCCTTCCCTGTCACAGCCTTCGCTCAGAGCTTGCTTGCAAACTCCGCCGCCTGCTCCTCGGTCATATCCGGGTCTACATTTATGTAAACCGTACGGCTGAGTATGTCAAGCGTGCGAGGGCACATATCTGTGGTATAGTCGGTTCTCAGCCCCTGATTTTCCTTCATCAGGAAGGGATCCATAGCCGGGTGCGACGCTCCCTTTTTATTCAGTATGAAAGTCCAGTTGGAATATACGTGCTTTCCGGTGTCGATAGGCAGCTTGGTGTGGCAGGGTGCATTCTCCGCAAAGCGGCGTGCCTCAGCCTCACTATCAAACTGAAGCGCCAGCGTAGTTCCGCAGTCACCATCAATATCATTGGAGGGAATACATTTGTACTTGGCGCCGATAGTCTGCATCATTATGCGCTTGTTGCGGCGCAGATCTGCAAGTATGCCGTCAAGACGGTCAAGCTGAACCGACAGTATTGCACCGCTGAACTCGTTGGCACGGTACTCGGTACCGGCAAACACCGGCTCGGAAATGTCATCGAGCTGATTGCCGAAATATGCTATAGCACAGCTGTCATGATATATCAGCGCCCGTTCGTAGATGCGGCGGTCAGAGGTTATGAGAGCACCTCCCTCTCCGGCAGAAACAATCTTGTAATAGTTGAAGCTGAACGCGCCGACATCGCCGATAGTGGCAAGTCTGCGGCCATGATAAGCACCGCCGTCTGCCTGGCAGGCGTCCTCAATAACGTGTATTCCATGCCTCCGGGCGATATCGCAAATTGCATCCATATTGCAGGGGAAGCCCTGAATGTGCACCGGCATGACCGCACGGGTGGCGGGGCCGATCTTTTTTTCAAAATCAGCGGGATCAAGCGTGCAGGATTCGTCTATCTCGGCCAGCACGGGAATAGCGCCTACTGCCAGTACAGCCATAGCGGAGGCTATATATGTATACGCCGGAACTATGACCTCATCGCCGGGGCCTATGCCAAGACCGACCAACCCGCTTATAAGTGCGCCCATACCGGACGTCATCATAACAGCATAATCGGCGCCGGTTATTTTCTTCATCTTCTCCTCACATGTATAGACCGTCTTAAGTATAGTATCGGTCTTGAAGAACTTTCTGCTGTTTACCACCGCCTCAACGGCAGCGACTTCTTCCTTGCCTATTCTGTACATAGCTGATTTCTCCTTTACCAGTTTTCGTTGAGATACTTGAGGCTGATAGCTGCACTCTCTTTGTTTGTATATCTTGTCTTGTCAAGCTCGGCACAGAGATAGCCGCCGTAGTTAACGCTCTTGAGCACGCGGAACACGCCCGGGAAATCTACAATACCCTCTCCCAGCTCGCGGAAGTTGCTGTACACCTCAACACCTATAGTCTGATCAATACCTCTGACGTCCATGTCGCCGGTTATATCCTTGAGATGCACAAACTTTATGCGCTCTTTGTACCTGTCGAACATGGTAACGGGGTCGCACTTGCCGGCAACCAGATGGGCAGTGTCGGGACCGAAGCCGACCAGCTCGGGATCTGTATTCTGCATAATAAAATCGATCTCATTTTCGTACATTATCGACGAATTGAAGTGCGGGTGCACACAGGGCGTGATGCCGTACTCGCGGCAGATTTTGGCCACCTCAATTGTGGTGTTCAGAGCGTAGCGCATGTGCTCGTTGTCGGCGAGGTTGGTGTACGGCTCGGGGCGGCTCGGGAACATGGCACTCTGCAGGCTTATGGTCTTTATTCCGTTCTTGGCAACAAAGCCTATGCGATCCTTAAGCCCTATAACGTCGTTTTCGTAGTTGCCCTTAAGATGAAAGTAAAAGCTGACCGGGTGTACGTCATACTCGTCTGTTATGGCCTTGAAGTCGGCAAAATCGTTTATAAATGTGTCTATAAAAGCGCGCACGCTTTCAAAATATTTAAAGCCCACTGCGCTCATATCGGCACAGGACTGTATAAATTCTTCGCGTGTTTTGGTACCCCATGGCCACTGGGCGTATGCGAACTGATTTGACATGATGTTTATTTTCTCCTTTTGAATAATTCGATAAGCAATGAAAGATTTTGTTTAATAAGCAGACTGTCCGAATCGTCTGTAAGTCCGAAGGCCTTGCCAAAGCGGAAGGTGCCTATCTCATATCCGCCGCGGCATATTTCTTCCTTATTGGGCAGATAGACGTTGGAGCCGTTTGTATTGCAAATGCACAGCGTATCGTCAAAGGGGCTGTAATGGCGAAGCCGCATGGCAATGACCGAAAACAGCTCAAACGGGAACGGCACTATGGCGATACCTCCAACTGCGACTATTACCTGCTCGTAGCTATACTCAGTTTCAGGCTTTTTGCCTTGCTTGTATATATCCAGCATATCCAGCACGTGACGGTATTCAAGATATTTGAGATTTGTCAGCTTGGACGGGTCGGGATACCGTGCGAGGATATCGGACAGCTCATTCTCGAGATACTCACGTGAGGGAAGCGGGCAATATGGCAGCGTTACGGTACCGGTAATGACATCTATCACGGCATCGTCACGATAATCGGATATTCCCTGCCGGGCCCGCAGTGCATCGGCCGCGGCAACAGCTCCCACCTCGGCGACATATGTGATATCGGCCGTGGTTTTTCCGTTGCTCAGGCGCGGCCCGACATCACCCGACGCGGCGTTAAAAAACATAGCAAGCCCGCCGTATTCGCGCTCCAGTGCATCAGTCATAGGACCGGGCCAGTCGCGCGTGACCTCGTGGTTACAGCCGGCACAGGTTCCGTGGCAACCGTAATGAACTATATTGACCAGCTGTGATCCGTCATCGCGTACCAACGACAGCACCGTCAGCCTCGGGTCAAAAGGTCCCCATGGGTTTTGTCCCAGGTGAACGTTGGACTCGGGATCTATCTCACGGCGGTTGATACCCAGGCGGCTCTCGGTCTGTCCGACACCAAGCCTTACCCTGCAGAGTGAGCCTGCAGCTGCGGCAACCGCTTTGAGAGTTTGAGGCATAAGTATTTCGTCGACAAACTTGTAGTCAATACCGCCCCAGCCCTCCATATCGGAAGCATTGGGTGCCGAGTGCGTGTGCGTGGCAGACGCCACAATGCGCGATTTTGACAGTCCGGTCAATGCGGCTGCTTCGCTTCTCATACGGTCGGCAACCTCGTTGGCCAAAAGCCCCATATCGCAGTCTATGAACACAACGCTCTCATGACTGTCCGTCAGATAGAGCACATTCACGTTTATATCATCGTTGACAGAAGTTGCCTCGACGCCCGGCTTATAGCCGAACAGGCATGTGCCCAGCGGCGGGGTTATTTTTTCTCTTGCCACACCGGCAAATAACATATGATCAGATCCTTTCCGGACAAGCCGTCAGTTATATATTTCGTTGCCCCGGTTTGGGGTATACGGCAGCGACAACGTGACGTTTCTGCCGTCGGCATAGAATATCTCAAGCACGTTCAGCTTGTTTACAAGATAATAATTCTGATAGTATTCAGACAGCGTACTGCTTGCCGAGGCCAGCTGTACGGCTTTTTCCTCGCTGTTCGGCCACAGTATTACCGAAGGATCGACATGCTTATAAAACTCCACCGATGCCGCAACATATCCGTGATGCGCCACCTGCATGATATCGCTCTTGAGATAGTCTCCGAAGCGATCGATCATGATCTTGCAGCCTTCCTTGAGTATATCGCCGAGTATCATAACTGTCTGACCGCCGGCTTTGATGCGCGTCACCATACTGGTGTTATTGAACTTGGCAATAGGGTCGGGATACATATCCTCCTGCGTATACAGCACCTCAAGTTCAAGTCCCTTGAGCCTGACCGGTTCTCCGGTGTGCAGCTTGACCAGCTTAAAGCCGCCAACCGCCTGACTTGCGGCCTGGTATTTTTCCGCCATAAAATAATGCGGTTCGTCCGAATTCATAACGGAGGTATACGACGGAGTATTGCACAGGAAATATTTGACTTCAACCTTTGAACCGTATTTGCAGCAGAAGTCATACAAATTGGCATAATGGTCCCAGTGCTCGTGTGTCAACAGCCACGCCGAGATGACTATTTTGCCGTCAGGACGCTCGTTAAGTGTGTTCAGCAGGTTGTACAGACGGTCAAAATCACCGTTTACGTTGCCGCCGCTGTCGTAGATCAGAAATGAACCGTCCTCCAGCGTGACAATATAGCACATTCCTATGTTTTTTCCGCCTGTGTAGTCCAATATCATCTGCGTGACCTTGATATTGGTAATTGGCGTATATTCCTCGTCCTCAACAAAATTGGTTTCGGACAGCGGCGCCGATACCAACCGCGTCACACCGTTACACGGCGAGAACGACACGTAAATCACGGTGTCCTTTGCCGCGCTTTTGTAGCATATGAAGCGGTTATCGGTTATACTGTTTTCATACACCCGCTCGTACCCGGACGCGGCGAGCGTGCTCTCGTACGCCTCAAAGTCGGACAGCGAGGTATCAGTGTAGTACCATAACAGATTGTTATCGTTGCAGTCAGTGGTGCCTGTCAGCCGACCGGCTGTGAAGGCGGGAATATCAACTCTCCAGGTATACTCTTTTTTCAGCTGGACAAGGTCGCCTGCAAGCTCGAGAGCCTGCGATTTGGTTGAATAGTTAAGTTTGAAATATGTAGTAAAGCTGTCAATAGCCGACGACAGTGAGGTAAGGTTCCAGCCGAATATGACCAGCTTGTTCCCCCTGACACCGAAGCCGTACTGATTGATTGCCATATCCGCCATAAATTCGGCAGACTCGGCGCGGTTGGTTTCGCCGATCAGTATTTCGTGCTCGGAGGAGTGATCTTCCGATGCGCCCACAGCATCACTTTTGAGCTTGATCGACACATTTGAATAGTTCAGAAAGGTGTTGGCCATTTGCTGTGCCATAGTGCGGACGGTATCGTCACCTGAGCGGTATACTATGACAAAATCGGTCTTGCCGTCCTTGACAAAGGATAGCGGCTCGGCCGCCGGCACCGTGGTATCATCCGTCGGTGCGGTGGTGTTCTCAACGGACGCCGTTGTGCTGCCCGACACTTCCGGAGTTGTATCTCCGGACGTTGTGTCGGCAGGGACATTATTGTTATTGCACCCAGCAGCCAGCATTGACAGTGTAAGCAGCGCTGCTATCAGGGTGGAAAATCTGATTTTTTTCATTTAATACCTTAGCTTATTTTTTTGAATGCTTCTACAAACTGGTCGAGCTTGTTGCTCCACAGCTTGCTTGAGGTTTTATAATATGATGCAAAGTTTGACGACTGCTGGGTAGCGCAAAGCTCGGTCAGACGCGGCCCACAGTTATATATCAACCCGAAATCATATCTGATGCCTGCACGTATGATCTCCAGCATCTCGGCCTGCTCGGCATCCTCGGCATATTTGTACTTGAGCGCCTTGTCGAAGGTTTCGGGTGTCACATATCGCCAGCTTTCGGCACACAGCGCCTCGGCTATCATGCCCGACATAGCAGGGTCGCGCGCGGTCTTCATGACCTCGACTGCCGATGCGGCATTGTCGCTGAGCGTGTAATAATCCGGCTGAGCCTCGTTATACTTGGGCAGAGGAATTATGCCGTAGGTATCGTCCATATCGGTGAACACGCCCATAAGCGCTGTAACAAGCTGACCTGGCATCATGAGCGCCTGTCCGTTCTTGAACATGGTGTAGTAGCCCTGCTTCCAGTCAAAGAATGAATAACAGCCGGGGGTATTGTACATGAGGTCGTATATCTTGGCGCTTATGTCTATCCACTTTTCCTGATCAGGATCAAGTATAGGCATACCGTCAGCATTGTGCTTGACTGAAATGGCATCAAACGACGCCTGGAATGCCATGGGATAACCGGTACACTGAAGCGCACAGCCATATGTATCGCTCTCGTCACGGATACCGTTTCCGTCGTCAATGTAGACGTTGCTGAGCACCGTCAGAAACTTTTCATAAGTCCACTCACCACGGGACACTGTGGCATAAATGCCGTCAAGCCCATACTCCTTAGCCATGGCACGGTTGAAATAAATGCCGTACATGGACTCAATATATGACTGTACGATATCTCCGACAATGAAATACGTCTCTCCGCCTATGCTGAGCTCATCATAAGCAACATTATTCCACCATTCGCGTGAAATATCAATGTTATCCACCTGGGAGAAGGGCAAAAAGCAGTCCTGTGTGATGAGCAGTGCCGACCATGAAGCACGCTGCGCAATAAGGTCAAAGCTGTCCTCTGTAGCTCCGGACGTCACTATGTTTTTGATCTTGTTATTGAGATCCTGATTGGTGTCGGTGGAAAAGTCAAATCGCACACCGAAGCGGTCCTCAACTGCAAGTTGTGCGGCGTGAATGGCACTTTGAATAGCGTCACCGCCGTGTGATTCCACAATAAAGTCGTCTACCGCAGGGCTGTAATTCTGAATCAGAATACGGTAGATTGCATTGTTGTAATTGGCTTCGGGGAGGTTATCCTGAACATCGGCGCGGTTGGTAACGGCAGTGGTTGTATCGGCCGGCGTGGTTGTATCGTTCTGAGTTTCCGACGAATCCGGCGAGACGCTCTGGCTGTCACCCGGAGTGGTGGTATCGTCGTTGGGATTAACCGTGGGCTTTGTACATGCTGCAAAGCAAATCAGCATACAGCACATGATCAGTAGAGTAATAGTGCGTTTCATAAAATCCTCTCCTAAAAATAATTTGAACGGATTTGACAGCGTCTTTTCGGACGACACCGTGCCGCTCTGACATCCGGAGCTTAAGACGCCGGCGCTCCTGACGTATTGGCGGCCGCCGCAAGCGGCACGGTATGGCCCTATTACAGTTATGCTTCTCGACCGTATTGTCTTGACTCGCTTCGATATTCTGACGGCGTCATGCCGCAGTATTGCTTGAATATCCTGCTGAATTTCTTGCCTTGACTCATACCGCAGGCATCACCCACTTCGCGTATGGTCAGCGGTGAGCCTTCAAGCAGATATTTTGCCTCATCAATACGGCAATTATTGAGATACTGAAGAAATGTAAGTCCGGTCGATGCCTTGAACACACGGCAGAAGCTGGTGCGTTCATAGCCTGCGACCGAGGCTACCGAGGAAATGGAAATGTCCTCGGCAAAATGCTGATCGATGTAGTTAAGCGCCACCTGCACGTTCTGCAGATACTGCAGGTGACCCTTGCGCTTGCGCGTTACCGTGCCTATTGTAGGCAGGCTGCGGCACAGAAGTGATGCCATAAGCATGACATAACCCTGGAGCGCCCAGCTGGTATCCGGCGACTGTTGTTCCTTGAGTTTTTCCTCAAGTATGAGTCCAAGCAAGCGGGCAAGCTCGGCCGTCCAGCGTTGGCCGTCGTTAAGACGTATTACATGCTCAGGGCAGCAATGCGTCAGAAACCAGCTGAATTCCTCGCCGAGCATATGCTCTCCGACGATTATCAGCATTTTTTCGGCATCTGCATGCGGCTGCTCCAGCCGATGCTCTTCCGCGCTGTTGACAAATATGACCTCTCCGGGGTTGGCAGTTACCTTTTCACCTTCCACTTCCATGTGTACCCGTCCGCTTATGCACCAATTCAGCTCGATCTCCTTGTGCCAGTGGTACGGAAATGACGGACCGGCGGCAATGGATACCTGATACTTTTTTTCTTTTCTGAGTGGTGGCTGATACATCATAGCGTGTTTACCTCCGTTGCGGTTTACAGTGAAATTTTACCGACTCGGATCTCGGGCTGCGACCATGCGGCCGCCTGCTTTTCCATTTCGGCAATTTCACTGATGCCGTCCGATGCTCCCGCAGTGAGCAGTGAGCAATTCGCGGCCAGCGTTCCCAGCTTCATTGCCGCGTCGAGCGTGTATCCGCGGAACGCGCCCAAAAGGACTCCGGAACAGAAGGCGTCACCTGCACCGGTGGTGGAGGCAATTGCCTCGCGCGGCACGCCGTAGACCGTTGCTTTGACGTAATTGCCCTGCGCGTCCACGCCGTAGCTTGCCAACTTGGAGTGAATTACCACCCACTCGCTGACTCCACACTCACGCAGAGCGCGGAAAACTGACGGCAGATTATCTTCGATTATACCACTGTCCCCCGACAGCTGTATACCCGTCGTACGTTCAGCTTCAAGCTCATTGATAATGCAGTAATCCGTGTATTTGAGTGCCGGCATGACTATGCCGCGAAAGCGCGTGCTGTTCTCACTGACGATATCAACCGAGGTTTTGAGTCCGCGCTCCTTTGCGCCTGCCAGCAGGCGGGCCAGTTTTGTTCCGTATTCGGCATCCGGGGCATCCAGCGCCTTAAGCAGAAGTATGTAGCCTATGTGAAGCAGTCCTTCATAGTCGTCAAGCTCAAGACAGCTCTCGTCAAAGTTTTCGTTTGCCCCCGCAAACTGGAAGAACGTGCGTGTATTGTTCTGCTTTTCGTACATAACGTCGGTAAATGACGTCTGACCGCTGATCTTTATTCCGCTGACATCGATGTTTTCATACGCGCTCAACACGTCCAATATAAAGCGTCCCTGCTGATCGTCGCCTACAAGCCCCGCGGCGTATAACGGAAGCTCGGGATCCATTCTGGCAAGATCCTGTATGCAGTTGCAGACAAGTCCGCCAGGAGCCAAAGACAGCTCGCTGATGTTGGCCAGTGTAGAAGGTGCGGGGTATGCGTCCAGCCGTTTGAGCTGATCTGCTATAATGCTTCCTGCACAGATTATCCCTCTTTTTTTCATTTTATCTCTCACCCATAAGATGTGCCAGAACGTATGCTTCCAGCTTTTCGTAGTTACGCTCCGCTATGCACTTATTTTTATAATCGTTGTCAAAGGTTTCAACCTTTTTCTCCAGCATTTTGACCATTTCCATGCTGTTGATGATGTGGCGGTAACAGTCATCGGCCTTTTGCGTACGCATAACCTTTACATCAAGCCCGACATACTCGCCGCCGGCACCGTAGTTATTGTCACACAGCACCTTGATCTGGTTGAAGGCCGAACGGATATTCTCGGAGCCAAAAGATTTATCCTGATCGTATCTCATTCCGTTCTGGTCGTTGAGATGCACGCTTCCCAGCTTGCCGAAGGACAGCGCAAACGCCATTTCAATAGCGGGATCAAGTCCTGCAAGTATGGCATGTGCGCTCTCAAGCACGGCGCCTACACGGGCGGGATCAACCGTTGAGGCAGACACAGCCATAACATGACCGACCGTCGGACAAAAGCTGCGGTCAATAGGCTCATTGGGCTTAGGCTCGATAAGCACACGGATATTATCGTCATATTTCAGCATTTTGTTTATGCTTTCGATAAGCTTATGCGTCTTCTCGACCGGATCTTTTGTCTCGGCGCAAAGTGTACCCTCGCGGGCAAGCCACAGTACTATGTTGCGTGCTCCCAGCTCGCGGGCAATGTCAATGGAGCGGAAGGCTCTCCACATTGCGAATTCATAGTCCTCGTCCGAGTTGGAAGTAAAGCCGCCGTCGGTCGTGTGGGGATCCATCCAAAGACGGGGCGCTACAAATTCGGCGGCCAATCCGTATTTATCCAGCTTTTTCTTTACCTCGCGGGCGGCCGCCTTGATTTCGGCCTCGTTGAGATTGTTCATATCCGGGACAGCATCATCGTCGTGGAATTGCACGGCGGACAGGCCTATCTCGGCAAATTTCCTGAATTTTTCTTCGATATCAATAGTCGGACGCACCTCGGGACCGAACGCATCCGCGCCCTCGTGAACATTCCAGGGACCTGCTGTAAACTTGAATCTTGACATGACTTTCTCCTTTTTATGTATATTATTAATTTACTGTTCAATGCTTATCCATCTGCGCTCCCGGCTGCTATGCACAATGGCCTCTGTCAAGCGGACTATGTATGCAGCATCTTCAAAGGTGGCAAAATCGGGCTTATCGGTGCGGTCGGAGGCGAGATAGCGGTAAAACGCCCGGATATTTCCGCAAAAGGCGTCGTTCCAGCCCTCGGGATGACCCATAGCCAGCGAGGTATACTGTCTGACCTCGGGCGCCATAGTGTTGGGATTGCGGATTATGTAGTGGTTGTCACCATCGCGGTGCCCTTCCCACAGACGGTCATTCTCCTCCTGATTCCAGCGCAATGATGCTTTGCTGCCATTGACCTCAATACCAAAGCAACAACCGTGTCCGGCGCTTATTTCCGAAACGTGAAACGAACCGTGCGCACCGTTGTCCATGCGGAACAGCACTGCGGCGTATTCTTCATTTTCAATTTTGCGGAGCTCGTATTCAAAATCTTTGCGGCTGGTAAACGTTTCGGTCGCTTTGACCGGCTTTTTACGGTATGGAATGAATGTGTTGAGATCGCCCATCACCTCGGTTATACGGGCGCCGGTTATGTGCTGTACGGCATCCATCCAGTGCGAGCCGATATCGGCCACACAACATGAAATACCGCAGATGTCGGGCTCAAGCCGCCACGAATAATCAGTATCGTACAGCAGCCAGTCCTGCTGGTACGCTCCCGACAGCACTCTTACCTCGCCTATGCTGCCGTTTGCAATGCGGTATCGCATTTCCTGAACCATGGGATTCATGCGGTAATTAAAGTTTACTGCCGCAACGACCTCAGGGTGGCGCGCCTTTATCTCAAGCAATTCACACGCCTCGGAATAATTGCGCGCCAGAGGCTTTTCACTGAGCAGATGCTTACCCGACTCGATTATTTTTTTGTTGATCTCCAGATGAAGATGATTAGGCGTACAGTTGTGTATTACGTCTATGTCCGGGTCAGCCAACAGCTGCTCCACCGAGGCATAGCATTTGGGAATACCGTACACCCCGGCCTTTTTGGCGGCCAGCTCGGCATTTGTGTCGGCAACCGCCTCAAGTCGGCAACCGGCAACGCGTCGCACGGCATCGATGTGGCTTTCACCTATGTAACCCATCCCTATGATACCCACTCTGAATTGTTTCATTGGTTCTCTCCTGTTATGATATTTTGACTGTCGTATCAGTCTTCGAACAGACCGTACTGCTCCAGGGCATATTTTCCTATACTGTAAAGCAGACTCTCGGCCTGAATACAAATCTCACGTGACGCATTGAAAAGCCGCGGTGCCTCACCTCCGGGACCGACAAACTCATTGCGCTTGTGCGGCCATGCTCCGGCAGGCATTATCATATTGCTCGCCTCAAAAGTAAACGGTCCCCCGAAGCCTACGGCAATCAGCCCCTGAATCACGGCATCAAGATTGAGTGTACCCATAAACGGTGCTATATGCTCGTCATACTTGCCGTAGTTGTCCTGAATGTGCACCGCCCGTAGCAGGTCGCCCAGCGCGACTATGTCGTCGTACTGGTTCACCCCGCGCATGTTGGCGTGTCCGGTATCCCAACAGGCGAAAAGTCTGTCAAAGTCGGTGTATTCTATAAATTCACGTATGTCTGCCCCGGTAAAAAAGAAGTATTTACTTCCCATATTGCCCTCAGCGCTGTTTTCGGTCAGCACATTGACGCCGTAGTGCTCGGCGTCGTCCATCAGGCGGGCATAAAACTCACGGTTTTCGGCATAATAGCGCTCACGTCCGCCGTCCGCAGGAATATCGCGGCTAAAACCCGCGTGCGTTACCAAATTTGGTATACCGAGAATGCCGCATGCTTCTATAGTTCGGCGCATGGCAAGCATACCTGTCTCGTGGTCGGCGGCGGGATCAAACGGATTGTAGCCCGGCGCATGCGCCTGCACATATGTAACTCCGTATTTTGCCGCAGCACCGGCATATTCGTCTATATAACGCTGGTAGTCATCTCCGACCAGCCGTGATCCCGGGCGATGATCGGTGTAAAAGCTTACGTCAAGATATTTAAACCCGGTTGTCCGGAAATTTCCTATTATACGGTCGGGTGTGTCTCCGCTCCAGAACAGGTCCCCTGTTGTTGTTGCAAGCTTCATTGGCACATACTCCTTTCGCGCATTATCTGACAAATTCATTATAACACAAAGAAGTGCTTATTTCAACATTCCTTCACCCCCGTTAGTGACTGTTTTTTCTTAAATATTTGCCCATTTTTTTGCCTATCCAGTATTATTGACTTGCTTTTCGACTAAATAATATTTTTATCAGTCCAGGACAAGCCTATTTTCCCATTTTTTAGGAGATTTTGAGATGCAAAGGTCAGCCTGGCCGGCAAATAAATGAGACATGCCGCTCATCTCGGTTACAATTCAGGCAAAAAAATGATACCGCTTGCCGTATCCGTGCAAATTCAAGACAAAAGCCGTAAATATTTTAGTATAAAATCACCTGTCCCGAGGTGATTAAGAATTGTTCCGTTTGTTGTGCCGCTGCGGTATTTTCCTTCCGTTTCGACACGTTGCGACTGTTCGCGCAATATCATATTAGTGGAACAAAATTCCACCCGGCAAAAGCACCGGACACTGACTAAATCCGGTGCCGGACAGGTAAAAATATACCTGAAACTAAAAGACAGGGGACATGATCATGAACATTCGACGCGGAGATATTTATTACGCCGACCTGAGTCCGGTCGTTGGCTCGGAGCAGGGGGGGCTGCGCCCGGTACTTATCATTCAGAACGACGTCGGCAACCGCTATAGCCCAACCGTCATAGCAGCCGCCATAACCTCCCGCATGGGCAAAACACGTCTGCCCACACATATAGATATTTACGCCGAGCGGGCGGGCCTGGCCAAGGACTCGGTCATATTACTTGAGCAAATACGTACACTGGACAAACGCCGTCTCAAGGAACGCATGGGCCATCTTGATGACCACATAATGAATGAGGTCAACAACGCAATTGCCGTCAGCTTCGGACTCGGAGGAATACTGACTCCTCCTGAATCGTCAGGCAGTGAGCCGTTGCACGAAACTGCGGAGCCGGTACCGGCCTATGCCGCTATGGACGATCACGCACCTGCAGTTGCGGTGTCCGGAACGCACGGAGGCACAATAGCACCTTCGGGCATTCCCACGGCCTCACTTACCGCCGAGCAAAACACTTCGGCAAACGGTGTCGGGCATTCCCCGGACACGTCCGGAACCACAACGCCAGGCGCAACCTGACGAAAAAGCGGCCCTGCTTATGCAAAACAGCAATAATTATATGCTTTTTTCGCCTAACCTCTTGATTTTTAGGCGGAAAATGATTAAAATATAGAGTGATATATTTTGTATTCAAAGGAGATTCAAAATGGCACTCGTAACAACAACCGAGATGTTCAAAAAGGCTTATGCCGGCGGTTACGCCGTAGGCGCCTTCAACATCAACAACATGGAAATAATCCAGGCTATCACCGAAGCCGCAGCCGAGCAGAAATCCCCCGTTATACTTCAGGTTTCTGCAGGTGCGCGCAAGTATGCAAGACACTCCTACCTCATGGCACTGGCACGCGCGGCCGCCGAGGACAGCGGTGTGGATTTTGCACTTCACCTTGACCACGGTGCAGACTTTGATATCTGCAAATCCTGCATTGACGGCGGCTTTACCTCCGTTATGATCGACGGCTCCAAGTACTCCTTCGAGGACAACATAGCACTCACCAAAAAAGTTGTTGAATATGCTCACGCACACGGTGTTGTGGTCGAAGGCGAGCTGGGCAAGCTGGCCGGCATTGAGGACGACGTTCATGTCGCCGCAGAGGATTCCTCCTACACCCGCCCGGAAGAGGTTGAGGAGTTCGTTTCCAGAACCGGTGTTGACTCGCTGGCTATCGCTATAGGCACCTCCCATGGTGCTTACAAATTCACTCCCGCTCAGTGCACCCGCAATGCAGACGGTATACTTGTTCCGCCTCCCCTCCGCTTTGACATTCTTGAGGAGATCTCCAAGAGACTGCCCGGGTTCCCGATCGTTCTTCACGGTGCTTCTTCGGTTCCTCAGCAGTACGTCAAGGAGATCAATGAGCTCGGCGGCAAAATGCCTGACGCTATCGGTATTCCCGAGGACGAGCTGCGTCACGCCGCCAAGCTGTCGGTCTGCAAGATCAATATCGACTCCGATATCCGTCTGGCAATGACAGCGGCGATCCGTCGCGTCCTGCACGACGATCCCTCTGTTTTCGATCCCCGCGGATATCTGTCCGTGGCCCGTGACGAGGTCAAAAAGATGGTTACTCACAAGATCGTTGAGGTTCTCGGCTCCAACGGCAAGGCCTGATTTAAATAAAAGTACAAAATTATCCGGTGGGTGTATGATGCCCACCGGATTTTTATTGCCTCCCGGCTGTGCATATAAACAATATTATGACTGAATACGCCGGGATTTTTTATTATTTTGTTCAAAATGCCCTTTGAAGCAAATGTAAAAAAGTAGTATAATATATATAATAAATCTTCGGAGGTAAGTGTATGCAGTACCGGGTTGAACACATAATATGGGGAGCTGGTTACATAGAATACCGTGACGAGCGCTATGTACGCATCGTATTTGACAATACCGATATTGGCAAACGCACGTTTGTATGGCCTGACGCCTTCGGAAAATTCTTGCGCTATGAGGATAACGATCTGCAGTCTGCGGTCGAATCAGAGTTGCGCGAAAGAGAGCGTGCGGCATATGAAGCAAACGAAAAGGAACGACAGAAACAGCTTGAGGCCGCAGCAGCGCGCGATAAAGAACAGAACGAAAGAGCAGTCAAGCGTAAGCGCGCACTTGCATATGCCCACGCACGCAATAAAAATCTTCGTCATTGAAGCGCCGAAATATAAACTACCCGTGACAGGACGGTAAACACCGACTTAATCACGGGTAGTTTTATATTTACTTCATAACGGTAAGAAACACATACTATATCACGCTGTTGCAGCCATGTTAATCTCCATTCTGCCGCTTTGCGGCAGCACAAATAGTAATCAATGAATTTTGCCTCGGCAAAATTCGTGCGTGAAAAAGTACATTTAACTTTTAGGCGAAAGCAACTTTCACGCTATTAACCGAACTTATTTCCCGGACTGACGCAGACACACGGGGTTGATAGCCGCAATCGGTGCATTGCCCTCTCCGATGACAATGCATTTCCACTGCGACTCGTTCCCCTCAAACATTATTTTGCCCAAAGATCCGCAGCCCTCGCTGGCACGCGGCGCTATTTTGCGCAGTTGTAGCGTAACATTAAGCGTCGTCATACTGCTTCCTGCCGGAATACAAATGAGCTGCGTGTGATCGGCCGTGTAAAGCACGCCTCCCATTTCGCAATATGCAGTATTTTCTGCGTCAACGGATATGTATGCCAGCGCTGGGCAGGCGGCAAATGCACCGTCACCTATCTCGGTCACGCTGTCAGGTATCTGGACCGCACTTACGGTGGTGTTTCCCGCAAATGCACCTGACGAGATGGCTGTTACCGTCTCGCCCGATTCATTCACATCGGGAATAATAAGACAGCTGTCGCGGCAGTCACCTATTCCGGTCAGTGTACAGCTGCCGTCTCCGTTTGACTTGTAGCTCAGCCCGTGTGAATAAACGTCACCAACTGCAACCGGAACCGATTCTGTTGTTGTCTCGGGCGTGGTTTCGGGCGATGCCGTTGTTGTTTCGACGGTTGTGGTGTCATCAGCACCGCGACGCGACATGCCGCAGGCGGCGCACCCCAATGCGCACAAAAGCATAAGCGTCACCGCAAGAATTACTTTGAAATCCTTCATTTTTTGTCCTTTCCCGGTGGGCTGTGATTTTGCCGTTACCCGGCACAGCCGCACCGTCACTCCGCTGTCCGCAGAGCTTGTCCACATTTTACCATTTGTTCGTTTGGTAGTCAATAAAAAAACATCGACCTCATTCCTCACATACTGTCCGGAAACGACAAAGCTCCCTGCCGACAACCGCGCGGATTGCCGACAGGGAGCCTGTTTTATGAAATTATGTCGTAATTTTATTCACCAAACGTCTGTGCACCGTATATTTTTGCGATGAACTTGGAGATATCGGTGTTATCTACCGTTGTATTGTTGAAACATTCTGTTCCGTAACCAAGTGCATAAACAGGAACATCAGCGTTGGTGTGTGTGGTGACTGTGTACTTATACTCACCGTTGTCGTTTTTGGTGATACCGCCTGTCTCATGGTCGGCGGTTATGATAAGCACACTGCTGGGGTGACACAGCGTAAACTCTATGCAGTAGGCAATGATCGAGTTATACCTCACCACACGATTAGTCGTTCCGTTCAGGTCATTCTGATGTGAACGCTTATCATTGTCTGCCTCCTCTATCATGGAGAAGTAGCCCTTATCCCCCTGCGCAATTCCCCACAGTGCCTCGGGAATGTCGTTGATAATGTCATCGCTGTCTTTGTTGCTTATAGCATAATCGACCTGCTTGTTGGCAATCAGTGCGTCAATCTGTGACTGGATGACACTGGTGGAATTACGGTCGTTTACATGGGCCAGAAATGCGGCGGGAGTAGCGCCCGTAATGTAGTCGGTGGTAAGTATCGCAGTGCGTGCTCCGACCGAATGAGCCAGTTCACGGACATTGAGTATGGACTTACCCCTGTAGTTAAGCCCGAGATAGCTGTTGAATGTTTTGCACCCGGTTGCAAGTGCCGTGCCGGCTGCGGCACTGTCGGTATAACCGGCCTTGCCTATCTTGACTGAATACGAAAACGTCTTGGCGCTTCCCTTGTTCGGCAGCAGCCGGGCTACAAATTCCTGCAGCTTGCCCGATGCCAGCGTTGCCTCCACGTGATTGTAACCCATACCGTCACCTATAAGCAGAATGGCGCTATCCGGAGTTTCAAACTTGAAGGTCTTGGCAGTATACGCGGTTGGAAGGGCGGTCACGTCAATTGCCTGATTCGCTGTATGAGGCTTTGCGTAATTGTTAATAAAGTCACTGACAGCTCCGCCGACCATATATGACTTACCGTACATAACTATTTTGCTTGCCGTCTGCGCCAGCACGTACTGGTCATCGGCCAGTTTTACGCCGGCAGCCTGTACCGACTCGGGACGGTTTGTTGCACCGACGAGTATTTCGCAGTCGGTCCGCTCGGCGGTGTCGGCAGCTGTATCCAGCCGCACGCCTGCGTAATAATACAGATAATCGGACAGATTCTGCGCGGCGGCAGCTGCAAGTATGTCGCCGTCGGGAATGATGATTTTATAATCCATTATGCTGACGCCGCTCACCGACAGACTTCCCAGCGGATAGCTGTAGCTCTGAAGGTAATTCAGGTCGTCCATAATGGCAACGCGCTTGTTGGAGGGATCCACATAATGGCTGACAAAATAATCCACTCCCCACCCGGTGGCCTCGTCATCACCGCCGATTATGTAAATACGCTCGTTGGCGTATACAATGGCGAAATCCTTTTCGCGCAGCCGTGATCTTATACTCTGCGCCTCGGGACGGTCACACACGCCGACTACGATTTCCTTGGCCTTTTGCGGGACAGGTTCGGTTCTTTTATGCCAGTCGGTATCGATCTTGACATTGATCCCAGTTGCATCTGCCAGCGTGGTGCGCAGACCTGATGCAATATTTGTCAGTCCCTTGCTGCAGGTTTCGGGACGTATGACCTTGTACTGCATTTCACCGTTCTCGGCAACGATCACCGGCTGAGCGGGTGCTTGGGTCGTATTAGCCGGCATTGTGGTCGTTATCTCAGCCGGTGTGGTATCCGGAGTGATCTGTCCGGGATCCCGGGTGTCGGCACAGGCAGCCAGCGTCGCACATGTAAGCAATACCAGTATAAGCGCGGTAATTTTTTTCAGCATGGGAAAATGTTATCCTTTCTCAGTGTTCCAGGCCGTTTATCTGTTCAAGCGTTTTTGAAAGCAGCTTGCGCTGATTGGTCTCCTGCCCCTTGAGCAGTGAGTTGATGTCCATTTTGCCTGCGGCAAAGAAGGAGTATATCTGACTGCTGAAGGTTGTGCCTACAATTTTGTTGACATAGGAAATGTTGTCGTGAATAATGGTCAGCATTTCGGCAGACTCAACGTCGGTTGAGGACTTGTATTTGAGCGCCGTCTCATAATATGCGGGAATCAGCGCCGAGTCGGAATAATATGCGCTGGAATAATAGGACAGTGCCTCAAGCAAAACACCTGTGCGCTCAACGTTTTGGGTAGGGCTGGGTATCATGATCGAGTGTGGGTTGGGGCTGACCTGTATGTAGTTTTCCTGTGCCTCGTCCCACTTGGCCACGGGCAAAATGCCGAAGTTGACATCGGAAGCACGTGATTTTGAAGCCATGTACAGCGTATCGATAGTAAACAAGGTATTGTTGTTTATGAACATGCTGCGCCCGTCATCGGTATTGGTGATAAGGTAAAAATCTCCCTCAGAGAATGTGCTCAGCAGTTTTTGGTATACATTAACGAAAAATTCCTTCTCGTCAAAGCAACAGAAATACGGAATACCGTCACTTCCCTGCTTGATTATCTCGGCGTTGCAACCGGTGAGCATTGCCTCGTAGAAGGTAGTGGCGTTATTAGCAATACCGACACGGTCGCTGATGTTATATATGCTATTGCCGTCGCGGTCGTTAAGCGCCGTTTTTGCCATAGTCTGCATCTTTTCTATAGTCCACTTATTTTGATTGACAAGAGTATACGGATCCTCAAGGTTCAGGTCGCGAATAAGATCCTTGTTGAAATAGGTTGCCCGGGCATTGTCGAGTGCCGTGATAAGAAAGTCGCTGAAGGTATAGTACAGTTTACCGTTGATTGACAGCTTCTGCTGAGCATTCTGATCCCACCATGGCATGGACAGATCAATAGTCTCAATGTTTCTCATATCAAGCGAATAACCTGCATTAACCATGCTCATTATGTTGGAAAGGTCAATGGTTGCGATTGCATAAAGGTCATCACCCGACTGAATGGCGGTCTTGATAGGGCCGATATCGACATCCGCATCTACAATTTCCACGCCGAACATGCTCTCGATAAGCACAGTGCGGTCGTACAGTGCATCATTGATGGACTCCCCCTGCTGTATGTCGGAGCGAATAGCGTTGGTGGTATACTTGGTGGAGTCGGCAAAATCGTTAGCAACGACAAAAGAATATCCCTGGTACTTGACATCAGGCAAATCGGGGGTCAGCTTTTCCAATGTAGTATCGGTGGTGTTAGTATCTTCGGCGACATTGGTGGCAGATGTACTTTGTTGTTCCGGGGTAGTATCCTCACCGTCGCCGGTCTGATTGGCACAGGCGGCCACCATAGGTAACAACATAAGCAAAACCAGTATCATAAGTAAACTTTTTTTCATGATGGAATACCGTTCCTTTCCCCTTTATGGGCGTTTTTTTAATTTTAACATATTTTAAAGTGTATGTCAATGAAAACCTCTGCTTTTTCCATAACGTACCGTTCGGTGTTGACAGCAGGATGCTTTTGTGGTATCATATTTTCGAAAAAAACAGAAAGGCTGTCCAATGGAGCAAAAGACCGAAAGCTTCATTAATGCAGTATCGGCTGGGCAGGCGTGGGAAATATGAAAATCGGTAATATTACGCTGCCTCACGGCTTGATACTTGCTCCCATGGCCGGTGTTGCCGACACAACACTTCGGCGCATTTGCCGCAGTATGGGTGCGGACTACACTGTCAGCGAAATGCTGTCAGCCAAAGCGCTGTGCTATGAACAGCTCAGCCGTAAATCCGATCCCCATATTTTCAAAACAGCCTCACTGGCGCTCATCTCGCCCGGTGAAGTGCCTTGTGCAGTACAGATTTTCGGCTCCGAGCCGGAATATATGGCTCGCGCAGCGGAGATGCTTGAGAGCGGCGAATACAACGGTGCAGGACAGCTTCGTCCCGCAGCAATTGATATTAATATGGGGTGCCCGGTGCACAAGGTGGTGTCGTGCGGTGAAGGAAGTGCGCTTATGCGCGACCCTCATCTCGTATCTGAAATAATCACCGCTGTCCGCCGTAAAATAAGCATACCGCTGACCGTCAAATTCCGTGCCGGGTGGGATGAGCACAGTATAAACGCCCCCGAGCTGTCGCGCATTGCCGAAGCCTGTGGGGCAGACGCCGTGTGCATACATGCCCGTACCCGAGCACAGTTCTACTCGCCGCGGGCTGATTGGAACGTAATCGGCCGTGTCAAGCAGGCTGTGTCGATTCCCGTCATAGGCAACGGTGACATAAACTCCCCGGAGGACGCCGATGCCATGCTGTCACAGACCGGATGTGACGGCATCGCAATCGCGCGCGGAGCACTTGGAAATCCATGGCTGTTCGCCGCTATTGCCGCCCATATGGACGGCAGTGAATATATACCGCCAACGCCCGCCGAACGGCTTGAAGTGGCCATGGCGCATGGAACCGCTCTGATCGAGCGCAAGGGAGAGAGAGCGGGCCTGGCTGAAGCTCGTGTCCGGCTGGCACAGTACACACGCGGGTTTCGCGGAGGTGCGGCCGCACGGGACGAAATAATGCGAGCTGACGATCTTGATGCCGTGCGCGTCATACTTGAGCGCGTCATGACAGACTGAATACGCGTCCGATCTTTAATTCCGATAAAATCTTCATTAGGGAGGCGATCATGATTACCGACAATGAAATATTGCTTACTCTCATGAAGCGCACTGCCTCCGGTGATGAGGCTGCGTTCGAACAGCTGGTGTCGGCGTTTGAGAGCGCGGTGTACAACCTCGCATACTCAAGTCTGCGCCAGCGTCAGGACGCCGAGGACGTCACGCAAGAGGTATTTTTGCGGCTGTGGCGTAACCGCAGCAGCTTCCGAGGCGAATGTGCAGTTAAAACATATATTATGCATATTGCCCACAATGCAGTCACCGATTCACTGAGGCGGCGAAACAGCCATGCTGTCACCGCTTTGCCTGATGACACCGACGATGAAGACGCTCCCCGCCGTGAGTTGGCCGACTCTACCGACCTTCAGGCTGAATATATCAGAAAAGAGCGACAGGCGGCAGTTCATCAGGCCATCTCGGAACTGGATCCAAACAGCCGCGAGCTTATAATAATGCGGGATATAAACGGACTAAGCTATGCCGAAATTGCAGATGCGACCGACATTCCGCTGGGAACGGTCAAGAGCCGGCTGTCCCGTGCGAGAGACCAATTAAAAGAATTTTTAAAAAAGGGGAACTTTTTCAACTGACGTTCGTCAGTAAATATAAATACACCGGAAAGGAGAGTTCCATGGATAATAAAATCACATCCGACCTGGACTGTGAGCAGGCGGAATTGTTGATAAATGAATACCTGGACGGTGAACTTGACGCCGAAACGAAAGCTGCCGTGGAGGCGCATCTTAACCGATGTGACAGTTGCCGTCAGACATACAGTCAGCTGCGCGACATATGCGAAGCCGTCAGCGACTGCCGCGAAGAAGTCCCCGCGGGACTGCACAAAAGCATCATGTCGGCTGTAAAAGCCGAGTCAAGAGCCGCACGTCGCCGCCGCTTTGCCAGTCGCTTCGGTGTCGGAATTGCTGCTATTCTCTGCTTCGGACTTATTGCAACCGTCACTGTGCGACAAATGGGCAAGTTCAATACCGGTGACACCACAGACGATTTTGCCATCAATTCCGCCCTTCGGCAGGACAAGGTAGACCATGCAAAATACGATGATGTTGATAATAATGAAGGTATCGCCGCTGCTCCGGCAGAAACTTCCGGAGTCAAATCGGATACCCATGAGATGGCTGAAGCGGAGATAGCGAACCCGGCTTTGACCAAGAAAGTTACGGATGCCGTCGCTGACTGCACCATGGCACCCGTACCAGCCGATGCGCCTGTGCAGGAGAGCGATAACTCTGATGCCAGCCTGCGTGCTGACATTTGCGGCAACTGGGTAACCGATGACTGGACTTTGGTACTGAGTACCGACGGAACCTTCACATTTACCGGTAAATCAACCGCTGACAAGATACAGGGCAGCTACACCTACAGCGGCGGACTGTTGAGCTTAAAATACAACGGCGTCGCCTCGGTCTACACCGTCTCGGTCAGTGACAATATACTGACCTTCTCTCACTGCTCAGGCGATAAACTGTTGCCATGAGTAAAATATGTATACTGACTGCAGACAAGCAACTGTACGATCTCACCGCACTTTTGCTTGAAATGCACGGCCACTCTGCCACTACATCCGCCGGCGACTACCCGGTGGTGTGGGATGCTGATTCTGTATCACTTCCCCGCCTGACACATGCTCAGGCTGTCATAGCCATCAGCCGCACCCCCGGACACATACCTGATTCAGCTGCACGGCGCTGCTGTGTAACACTCGGGCGTCCGTTTGAATTCGAATGCTTTACAGCTACAGTCGAGAAAGCGCTGTCATGGCAGGGAGAGCAGGTCAGCCCGCCGTCCCGCGGACAACGCCAGGCCATCACGCTTGACCGTCCGCGCAGGCGTCTTGTCTGCGGGCACAAAAGTGTCACATTGACGCCGGCAGAGTTGGCAATTTTTACGGCACTTTACGAGCAACGCGGACAGGCCGTGAGCCGCACTGTTCTGGAGCAGGCACTGCAAGGTGAAAGTCTGCCTGTGCATATGTGCTCACTGCGAAAAAAGCTGTCGGCACTCAACCGCCTGCCGCTGATAACCACTGTGCGGGGACAGGGCTACAAATTCGAATAAATTATCCCGGAGAGCCGATCGGTCTCCGGGATTTTGCTAATGCGGACGCTCAGAACAACCCAACAATATAATAAATAATCCCGTAAACCGCGCCCGCCAGTGTGCCGTAGAGCAGTACCGGCCCGGCAACGGTAAATATTTTTGCACCGATTCCCAACACAAGACCTTCGCGATAGCTGTCCATGGCAGGCGAAACCACGGCGTTTGCAAAACCGGTTATGGGAACCAGCGTACCGGCACCGGCAAAGCGCGCAATACGGTCAAATACGCCGAGGCCTGTCAGCAGCACAGCGGCAAACACCAACGTTACCGAGCAGAGCAGCCCCGCCATATCCCGCTCAAGCCCGGCGTAAACATACAGCTTGTTCAATCCTTCTCCGATCGCGCATATTATGCCTCCGCACACAAACGCGCGCAGACAATCGCGGACAAGTGCCGACTTAGGCGCACGCGCGTCGGCATAGCGCGGATAATTTGCTTTTGATATATTCATACGATCTCTCCGTTTTTTATGTTATTATGCCCTTCCCGGCGTAATTTATAATTTTTTTTGATTTTTCCGTCACGAATGAAACTTTTTCAGGCTTTTCTCGGTTGTATATGGCAGACGCGTCCAAGTTCAGAAAGGCGGTGAACCGATGACAGAAAAGAATACCGTTGCCCTCGCCCGGGAAGGCAACATTGACGCCCGCGAACTGCTTTACCGCAAATATTACGGCGACGTATACCGTTATTGTGTCTATCGCTGCGGTGACATTCACACCGGAGAGGATCTGACACAGGAGGTATTTCTGCGCTTTTTCCGTTACGCGGCCGAGTCGCGTGCATTTGACAACGCCAAAGCGTATATTATCAAGATCGCATGTCATGTCTGCACAGACTACATGGCCTCACATACGCCTGTGTCACCACTTGCCGACGACTTCACAGACCGCACCGCTGAGCGCCTTACCGAAGGACAAATGGCTGTGCGGCGTGCAATAGCAGCCCTCGGCGACGACCAGCGGCAGGTGATAATTCTCTACTACTATAACAATATTCGTATCAACCGTATAGCGGAAATACTCGAGACTCCGTGCTCAACCGTCAAGAGTCGCTTAAGACGCGGACGTGAGCGGCTCAAACAAATTCTCATTCAGGAGGTGGAGATCGGCGGAAAGCTGTATTTTGCCACCGGAGACATATCCATCAATACTGTATTATCAGCCCAGTTCATACTTAGCAATACCGGCATGCTTGCCGCCGCCGGCATAACCGACCCTTACGCGCTGGTGCGTGAAGGCAAGTGGACGCTTGAGACCGTACTGGCATTGGCCAAAAACGGCAACGGCCTGTACCTCGGCCCAGGAAACGGGTGCATAGCGCTTATAAACGCCGCCGGAGCACGGCTTACCGGAAACGATCTCGGGCTCTCGTCCGACTGGGACAACGGCAGGCTCTCCTCACTGTGCGGACTGCTCGCATGGACTGATGCTGTGTCGACAGCTACCCCCGACAGCGTGTCAAGCATGCTGTCAGTACGCAGCCTGGGATACCTTATAAGTCTTACGAGCGATCAGAGTATCTCTGACAGTTATGATATCTTGCCGCTTCCCAAGGCCGATGAAACAGACAGGAATTATCGTGCACCGCTGTCAGGCAGCGCGATGTATTACTCAATTCCCATGCTGAACGGCGCTGAGGATGCCGCATGCGTTATGCAGTGTACGGCAAGCGCAATGAACAACGACATCTACGATACACTCGCTATGCGCTTCTGCCTGAATACCCGCTCGGCCGAAATGCTTGAGCTGATAATGGATAACATGTGTTACTGCCTCGACACGGCGCTGTCACTCAGCTCCGCCGGCGGTGTTTCCTTGACCAACGTCATCGGCGCGGGAAAAGAGCTTAACACGGCACTGGCTGTCAATCGCAAGTTGCTGGAAGTCCGACTTGCCACTTTGGTTGCAAGTATATCCGAATAAGCACAAAATTTGATTATTCAGCATTGCATACCGGCTTTATTGCACGCTAAACAAAGCCGGCATGCTTTTTTTGGCAAATATGCTGAATATACTGCATCATTCTTGACATTTTACATGTATTTTGATATAATTACCGTAAACAATTAAATAGGAGGCATTCGATATTATATGAAAATCAAGTCTTTAATTGCACTGGCGCTGATATTTGTAATGATGTTTGTAATGGTCGCCTGCAATAACGGTGACCAAAATCCTGCAGACACAACAACAGCTCCCAAGGCTGACACAACTCCGACACCGGTCACAACATCTGCAAAGCCCGCTGACACCACCACCCCCGCAGATTCCACAACAGCCGCACCTTCCGACACCACAACAGCCACACCTTCCGACACCACAACAGCTTCGTCCGGCGAATTAACGCCTGTCGATTTTTCCGAGTTGTCCGACGCTGAGAAGGCCGCGCTCAAATCAGTCATGCCCGCCACTCTGCCTAACGACGAGAAATATGACATTGCTTGCCGTACCTTCTGCATGGACAGAGCAGATGAGGACTATCTCATAGAAGGCAACTCCAAAGGCAGCGCTTCATTCGTAGGAACTGATGACGGCGCTATATACGGTAAAGCAGTAAAGTTTGCAGGAAAATCCGACTCCAAGGACAGCCGCGGTGAAATTCAGCTTACCTGCTACGGAGACGCTCCCATTGCGGGCTGCAAGGGCATACTGTTCTATGTCGACTTCTCCAACGTCGAAATAAACCCAGAAAAAACCAACGCAATGTGTGGTTCGGTAACTATCAACACCAATGATGTCCGCTCGCAAGGACCTGAAAACGCAGTCGGCTCAGCAGTCGCCTACTACTATGAAAACAACACTTGGGTTAAAACGACCAATATAACGACCTGCCGCATATCCATTCCCGATAACTTCGCAGGCTGGATCTACGTTCCCGCATCTTCATACTATGATAAGAACGCAGGTGCGATCGGCGATACCTTCCCTGATATCTTTATCATCAATATGCGTTGCTATACCGACGGCTACACCTACTCGGCCGATTCTTACATTATTTTTGACGAAATAACCTTCGTAAAATAAAAAAATATAAGTTCATAAGACTACGCGGCACCGGCTGTGCCGCGTTTGTCATTAAAAGGAGCTATATGAAAAAAATACTGCTTATATTCGCCGCGGCTCTTGCTGTACTGCTCTGCTTCACTGCCTGTGACAGAGAAAATCCGCAGGATCTTCCCGACTGCAGCAGTGTGTCTGACAGCACGTCAGACACTACCGGCTCTTTGCCTGAAGCGCTGAATATTGTCACCGGCGGTGCGACAAAATATAAGGTCATACGCCCGGAAAACTGCTCAAAGCAGGTGACAGATGCCGCAGTTGCACTGCGCCTCGGCATAATGAAAAAATATGACCTGTCCGAAATGACAATAACCACCGACTTTGAATCGCGTGATGCCGACCCGGCTGACCGGTATGAGTATGAGATCCTGGTAGGCAGCACCAACCGTGAACAGAGCATACTTGCACTCGGTTCGATAAAATACAATGATTTCGTAATATGCGTAGACGGTACACGTGTGGTCATCGCCGGCAACAACGATGAAAAAACCGCCGAAGCGGTTGATTATTTCCTATCCAATTATTTGGGCGACAATACGCTTTCACTGCCGGCTGACCTGTCATATGTCAGCACTGCCGAATACCCCGCCGCCGGAGTTACTCTGCTCGGGCAGCCTGTTTCCGCTTATCGCGTAGTCTACAAAAGCTCATATAAATCCATGGCGGAAACGGTCGTGAGTACACTGGGAGCTTCATGCGGTGACGTCATGTCCATGAACAGCGACGCAGCAAACTCCACCTCCAATGAAATTGTCATCGGTACGACCCGCCGCGGCTCATCTGGCAAGACCTTTGGTGCGGATGACTTTGCACTTACGGTAAAGGATGGCAGTATATTCATTGAAGGCGGCTCGGATTACGCCGTCGGCTCCGGCTGCCGCTACCTTTTGAATTTGGTCTCGTCTTCCTCAGGGGACCTGAGCCAGTCCGCTCTGAGCTACAGCTATACCCTGCCCGACCGTCAGGTATACATTGACGACATATCCAAGCTGGCCATGCACTGGGACATTGAATTCGATACCCCCGACTGGATGACCGACTTTGAGGAAAAAGTCGCCTCAATGAACGATCCCGATGGCCGGCTTATGTCCTGCCTGCACCGCGGAGACATGCTGTACTACCCCGAAAACTCTATCGAAGGCATCATAAGCGCCATTCGCATGGGTGCCGATATGGTGGAGATCGACGTACGGGCAACCAAAGACGGCATACTGGTCCTCATGCACGACGACTCGCTGTCCCGCATGACAAATGCCGAACAGTTCGCCGGCAAAAACGGATTTCCGTCATCGCTTCTTATCAGCAACTGGACGTACGATCAACTGTGTCAGCTGTCGCTTAAGGAACGCAACGGCGGCACGTCAGCCGCGCTTACAAGCTATAAGATCCCGACACTTGATGAGGCAATGAAGGTGTGCGCCGAGCGCGTTTTCGTCCGTCTTGACAAGCTGGATCAGTGGAATTACGCGCAGGATATCTGGCCGCTGATACAAAAGTATAAGGCATATACCACCGTTATTTTCACTTGGCACAGCGCCTTCACCTCGTCAAATTACGCACTGGTCAAAAACTACAAAAAGAAAATGGAGACCGCCGCAGGGCGCTCATCGTTCTGCTTTGTGGGTATTAATTCAAGCGGCTCGGCGGCAGCCGCGCTGAACACTATAAATACCAACGATCTGGACAGGTGCGTACGTTTGACCGACTGCGATTTTTCCAAATTCACGCTTGACGAATATCTCAGTAAGGTCAGCACGATTTTATCTGGCCTGAGTGGCCGTGCGAGATGCTACATAGACGCGCACGGCAATAACTCGCGTTACGAAACACCCGAGTGCTATGCTAAACTGTACGACGCAGGCATCAATATACTGCTGGTCAACAAAGGGCTTTCACTCTGCCAGTACATCGAACAAAATTACTCGGCAGGTACGACTGACTGAAGCAACAGCTGCTGACCGAAAAGAATCCGGAGTCATAATGACGCCGGATTTTTTTATTCTACCCTCTTGACACAGGCTGTATCCGGAGATATAATATAATTGTTCTAATACGATTAGTACAGTTGCCGTATTAAATCACAGAAAGGAGTTAGACTATGCTTACGCTGGATAAGCTGTCGAGGACACCAATATATGAGCAAATAATCAATAATGTACGACGTGAAATCAGCGCCGGGACGATGGCCGAACAGTCACAGTTGCCGTCAGTACGCGAGTTGTCGGCATTTTTGGGTGTAAACCCCAATACTGTTCAACGCGCCTACAACGAGCTGTGCTTGCGCGGCTATATAGTAACCGTTGCTGCGCGCGGCGCTTTTGTAGCCGAGGGGGCGCGCGAAAAAATTCTGTCCGAGGGGCGCGATAAACTAAAGCAACTGTCTGAATTGGCCGCAGAGCTCAGACACGCCGGTGTGACACAGGACGATATTATTGCGGCCGTGACCGAAAATCTTTCAGGAGGTAGCGAACAATGATCAAAACCAACCGTCTCGACATGTATTTCGGTGATTTCTGCGCCATAAAGCAGCTGACGGTAAGCATACCGGAAGGGTGTGTTTACGGGTTGGTCGGAAGCAACGGCGCAGGTAAATCAACGCTGTTGCGTATACTGTCCGGTATTTATCGCCAGACAAACGGCGATGTTACTATTGACAACTGCCGGGTATACGAAAATCCTTTAATCAAAGAGCAACTCGTGTTTGTGCCGGATGAGTTGTTTTTCATGCCGCAGGCAAATCTGAGGGAAATGGGGCGTATGTGGCAGCGGCTTTACCGGTCGTTTGATATGTCCCGGCTGTGCGTCCTTGCCGAACATTTTGAGCTTGACATGAACGCCAACATAAACACATTTTCCAAAGGTATGAAACGTCAGGCTGCAATCATTCTGGCGCTGTCAGCCAAACCAAAATACCTGTTTCTTGATGAGACATTTGACGGGCTCGATCCTATAAAACGAAACATGGTGCGCAATCTTATTTACGACGACATAATACAGCGCCATGCGACTGCCATTCTGTCATCTCACTCACTGCGCGAGCTTGAGGACACCTGCGATCAGCTGGCTCTGCTGCACCGCGGAGGGCTGGTGCTTGAGAGCGACATCCAAAATCTCAAGACCTCACTGTTCAAGGTTCAGGTAGGCTACACACAGCCGTTCGGACGTGACATGTTTTACGGTGTGAATATGACATCATACCGTCAGTCAGGATCAGTGGCAACGCTCATCGTCCGCGGCGACCGAGATGCACTCCGGCATGAACTTATGAATCGCTCACCTGCCCCGGCTATACTGGATATCCTGCCGCTTAGCCTTGAAGAAGTCTTCATTTACGAACTGGACGCACTGGGATATTCCGACGGGCTGGATGAATTAAAGGAGGTACGCCATGAATAAAGTATTCGACTTCGGACTTTACCGCGTAGGACTTCGCCGAGTCAAGGTGATCGGACTGTTCTCGGCGCTGGTATGCGTTGTCGGTTCAGCCATACTTCCCGTGGCCGAAATGTTCACAAAAATAAACTCCACTTATACGTACAGGGTCTCGCCGGGCACATATGCCGTAATGCTCTGGGCACTGATCGTTCTCGCGCCGCTTATCATGTATCACATGTTTTCATTTCTGACAAACCGACGCGATTCTGACTTTTATCACTCGCTCCCCTACACCCGCACAACCATGTATTTCAGCTTTTTTGCCGCCGCTATGACCTGGATATGGGGGATACTGCTGGCAAGCGTCGCGGTCTGCGGTTTGTTGTGGGTCGTACTGCCTTTCAATACGATAATCAGCATAAAAGTAGTGTATACCGCGCTTATCAACTTTGCAGTGGCAACACTGTGCACAGCCGCCTTTGTACCGGCCGCGCTGTCAGCGACCGGAACAGTCACCTCGGCTTTCCTGCTGTACATCAGCGTCATGTTCACTCCGAAATTCACGGTGTGGATGTTCACAGAATGCCTGCTTATTCACACTCCCATTCTCTACATCCCGGATAAGTGGCTGAATTACCTGCAATTCGGGCTGTTTGAGCCGTATGCCATGATGCGAAACAACAGCGTCTGCGATTGGGCTTCCATTATTTACACCACCGTACTGTCGCTGATATTCGTGGCGGCAGGTTGGATAATATTCCGCAAGCGCCGCAGTGAGACCGCAAGCGTCCCTGCTCCGTCCAAGGGCTTGCAGGTGCTGTACCGTTGCTGTATCACAATTCCGCTGCTTATGTGCATGATGTACTCGGTATTTGCGGACTCTGTAAACACTCTGACCATCGTCTTAGCAGTCACGTCAGTCCTGGCATACTATCTGTATGAGCTGATTACCACCAAAAAGATCCGCAAAATGCTTGCCGCTACCAAGTTTGTATGGTTGCTGCCGGTATTCTGCGCGGTATTTGCCGGAGGTGTACTGCTGACATCGTCGCTCATATATGCCGACACTCCCGACGCTGACAAAATCGACCATATCCGTATTGCGGCATACAACAACAATGACGCAATCTTGTACCACAAGTATGCCGAAACACCGATTGATGACCCGGAAATCATTGCGTCGACCGTGAAGCTACTGAAAGACAAAAGCATAAAATCCTGGGGACGGCAAGCAATGGTGGAAATAACCACCACCTCAGGCCGCAAGCTGATGCGCCAGGTACGCTGCCTTGAAGCACTTATCTACCTCGAAGATTCGGATAAATATACGGACTTTATGAACCGGCTCTACACATATTACAAATCCAAAAATATTGACCACAGCATCTCCAAGGAATATTTCGACTTTGAACAAACAAACTTTATTCAGCAGTAACACCGCCTTTCGATGAATTATAAAGAATACTCAGAGGAACTGAAGCCGCTCATGGATTCACTGCTTGAAACCTATATCAACGAGTTCAACTCACTGACCGAAGACGAGCGGTCGTTGTTGATGGGATACTTTGAAATTGGCAGTGATGTCGATTATATTTACACCTGTTTTAGCTTTCCTGCCGATTGGCCATATTATCAATACAACGACAATACGACGTTTTACGTTATAAAGAAGTATACTCCCGAAAGCTATGAGCTGCTTCAGGAGCTATTTAAGCACTATAAACATTCTGAATATATAAAAAGCCATTCCTGAAGAATAAAAGCTTCCCCCTGTGTAACAAATCACACAGGGGGAAATTTTCCAGTATACAAAACATAACCTCCGGCAGAAAATTTGCCGGAGGTTATATTCAATATAAGTTGTAAAATCTGATTATAAAAAACACAGCCACTGCCATGTAAGCCAATCCAGTGAAGAAAATAAAACCGTAGCCCTTCACTCCGCCCGTGCTGCGTTTGCGCTGTACATAATCAGCATAGGTTTCGTGCTTTTCAAGTGTACTGCCCAGTGGGATAAATGCCCGTGCCGCGCGCGACACCACATAAGACAGTCCGTAGAACATGCCTTCGTTTGAGATCCACACCAATGCCGCACACAAAATGAGCACTACTCCGGGAATGGTGAAAGCATCCGCAAGTATACGGCAACGCTCCAGCTCGGTCGCGGCCTCGGCGTAGCCGTGAAGGGCAATGACTGCAAAGGCCATAAGTCCCCCCACGGCAATGGTTACACCGTATTTTATCAGAGTCTTGGTTATTTTTTGCTTCACAGCCCCAGCTCCTTGCGGTAGCGCGCCTCCTCCTGGTCATTGCACCGGACAAAGTGACCGGGAGTGATCTCACGCATTGAAGGCTTATCAACGCTGTAGTCATGCTCGGCTATTGCGTTGTATATTATACGGGTGCGCTTTTTTTCGGCACGCGGGTCCGGCAGAGGTATGGCCGACAGTAGCGAACGCGTATACGGATGCAATGGATGTGCAAAAAGCTCATCAGAGCTTGCCAGCTCAACCATTTTACCGTAATACATAACACCTATGCGGTCTGAGAAATACTTGACTACCGAAAGGTCATGCGCAATAAACAAAATAGTCAAGTTCAGCTTGGAACGCAGCTCGTTAAGCAAATTAATAACCTGTGCCTGTATAGACACGTCGAGCGCCGACACCGGCTCGTCTGCAATCAGCATATCCGGATTCATAATCACAGAACGCGCGATGCCTACTCTCTGTTTTTGGCCGCCCGAAAACTCGTGCGGATAACGTCCTGCATGCTCACGTACCAAACCGACCAGCTCAAGTATCTCATACACCTTTTCGTCGATATACTTCTTATCCTTGATACCGTTTATAACCAGCCCCTCGGAAATTATTTCACTAACCGTCATACGCGGATTAAGCGACGCAACAGGATCCTGGAATATCATTTGAATCTGCGTGATGAGTTTAGTCTTTTTGGCTACTCTCAGCTTTTCACGGTACTCCTTCTTCAGTGCGGCCTCCTCGGGCTTGCTGGCAACCGCGGCCAACTTGGGACGATACTCTTCCTCCAGCTTTTTGACAAGTGTGTCGGAATACTCTCGGTCGGAGTTCTTGTGATCATATTTTGCCGAACGTATCTCGGCACGGTCTTTTGCAACAGACTGCTTGAGCGACTTCTGGAGCTCGGCGATCCTGGCATCATTAGCCGCCTTATTACCGGGATTCTCAGACGAATCCTTCTGTAACTCACGTATTTGAGCGGCAGTTTGCTTCTTGCTGGCCTTTATGTGGTCATAGTAAGACCGAGTACCGGCACATATACGCTGCCCCTTGAAATAAATGCTTCCCGATGTTATATCGTATATTTTGAGTATTGAACGGCCGGTCGTTGTCTTACCACAGCCTGACTCGCCGACAAGTCCGAACACCTCACCCTTTTTGATATCAAAGCTGACATCGTCAACCGCGCGGGTTTCGTGCCCCTTGACTTTGAAATACTGACAGAGATGCTCTACTCTCAGCAACACTTCCTGCTGTTCATTGTTGTTATTGCTGTTCATTTGCTTCTCCTTCCGTCAGTGATTTTTTCATTCTGGCGATACGGTCGGTTATGATTTTGGGAACCTCAACCTTAGGAGCATCGGGATGCAACAGCCATGTTGCCGCAGTATGAGTCGGGGACACCCGGAACATGGGAGGCTGCTTTTCAAAGTCTATCTTCATAGCATACCTGTTTCGCTCTGCAAATGCGTCGCCCTCGGGAGGGTAGATCATATTTGGGGGTGTGCCGGGGATAGCATCCAGCTTTTCGTTTGTATCAAGGTCCGGCATGGAGGATAGCAGCGCCCAGGTGTAAGGGTGACGCGGATCGTAGAAAATATCCTCTGCAGTGCCATATTCCACAATTTTGCCTGCGTACATAACAGCAATATTATCCGCCATGTTGGCCACAACACCCAGGTCATGCGTGATGAATATAACCGACAGGTTGCGCTCACGCTTGAGATTATTGATAAGCTCAAGAATTTGAGCCTGTATAGTAACATCCAATGCCGTTGTCGGCTCATCACAGATGAGGATATCTGGGTTGGCGGACAGCGCAATGGCAATGACTATACGCTGACGCATACCGCCCGAGAACTCAAACGGATACTGATAGAAACGGATACGTGGCTCAGGTATGCCGACCTCCTCCATGAGCTTAATGGCCTTTTCCTTGGCCATAGCCTTGGTGACCTTATACACCACCGCGGACGCTTTTTCCTTAAGATAGTCGATTAGCGCCACGGCTCGCTGCTGAACATCCTCAGTGCCTGACTCAAGATAATTCTTGTAATGTTTTTCAAGACGATCGATGATGTCTATGATGTTCTGTCTGAGCATATCAAGGTCGCACACAGACTTCGGAACGACCTTCCAGTCGACCTGCTTGCCGCGGGCTATCAGCGCATCGCGTTTTGCCGTCTGTCGTGCGAATCTTGCTTCCTCACGCGGGTTATTTGCCTTGTAGTAAAAATATTTGTCAATGGCATTATCCATACTGGAGCGGAAGGTATATGCTATGCTGTCCTTTACGGTTTCCAGACGATCGATGGAGGTTTCCACAACGTCAGCCAGCTCACGGACCAACTTTTTTGCCTCTGCCTTGTCAAAATCTGCGCTGAACAAGCCTTTGATCTGATCAAGGCGCTCGACAACCGTCTCCTTACCTTTAGAGGCATGGTGTACAGAATACTCGATGCCGCATTTTTCATACTCTATGAACTCATCCATAAATTCGCGGTTAAGCAGTTCAAGTGCACGCGAATTAGCCTCGTCAGCCGGAACGACCGACAGATCATCGTCAGGATTTTTCATAGTCCAGTATCCGATACGGAAAAAGTTGGGACGTGTAGCCGTCAACAGCTTATCAAGCAGCTCCGACACCGCATCAAGCGAAGAACGTATCTCGGCAGGCAGAACCAGCGGCTGATTTTTGGGACGGTTTTTGTCCTCCTTATAGTGGGACACCTGCGTTTTAAGTTGCTGAGTCAACCCCGTCAGCTCCTCGCCGTGACCTGCCAGCAGATATTTGTCGTTTATCTGTACCAGCTTGGCGCACAAGCTCTTGAGATTGGCGGCTACGTCAAGATTTTGCTTACGCTCTATTAAGAACAGCAGCTCGGAAATTTCGCCCTGACATTCCTCGGCACGGTTTCTTGACTCATTGTATACGTTTTCCAGTTTGATAGCTTCAATATTGAATTTATCAAACGTGCTGATGAGACGTTCAGTCTCATCGGTAGGCTTACCGGATGCTATAATGCACTCCTTGAGCTTGGCCAGCATCGAATTGAACTCTGCTCTTGCCTCGCGGCGATTGACCTTGTTTTTAAGCAGCATGGCCTCGGTGATCTGCTTGCCGATCTTGACTATGGGGTTAAGGGAGGACAGCGGATCCTGGAATATCATGGATATTTTATCGCCCCTGATCTTGTACATATCCGTCTCCGGCAGCTTGAGCAGATCTTTGCCGTCGTAGAGGATTTCACCGCTCTCCACAATGGAGTTACCGGCCAGTATCCCCAGAATGGCCTTGGAGGTGACCGATTTACCCGAACCCGATTCTCCGACTATAGCCAGTGTTTTGCCGCGTTCGAGATCGAAGGATATGTCTCGCACCGCCTTAAGCGTTCCACCGGGGGTACGGAATGATATTGTCAGTCTTTTGACCTGAAGTATATTATCCATATCTTATTCCTCCACTCCGCGCAGTGACGGGTTGAACGCGTCACGCAGACCGTTGCCGAACAGGTTGAAGCTGATTTCCAGCAGTGAAATTATGAGTGCCGGGAACAGCATAAGGTGTGGGTAATTTGTCCAGATACTGCTGGCATCGGACAGCAAGGTACCCAGTGAGGTTGTTGTCGAGCCGCCCAGCTTAATAATACCGAGGAAGCTCAACATACTCTCGCTGAAGATAACACCCGGGATAACCAACACAGATGACGTAATGATAGTACCCAGCGAGTTGGGGAATATATGCTTCATAATAATACGTCTGTCGCTGGCTCCGAGCGTGCGGGCTGCCATGACGTATTCCGAATTTTTAAAGCGATAGAACTGCTTACGCACAAGTGCCGAGGTACCTATCCAGCCTGTCAGCACAAATGCAAACAGCAGACTCGGAATTGCGCCCACCTTTGCCGCCAGATGTATCTGGAACAGCGTTGCCACGACAATGAACGGCACACCCGACAAAACATCGGATATACGGTCCAGAACAAGGTCAATGGTTCCGCCGTAATAGCCCTGGACTGCGCCGTAAACCGCACCTATCACAAAGTTGATGACTGATACGCATACCGACACCAGCAAGCTCAGTCGAACGCCGTTTGCAAGGCGGAGAGACATATCATAGCCCTGTGAATCTGTGCCGAAAATGTACTCCGGCTCAAACCCGTTTTTGAACTGATAGTAGTTGTAGTACAGCACCCTTACCTTGTACATTGCTGTTTCGGTAGTACCTCCACCGGTATACTCGTAATATTTAAGGCTGCCGTCTGCGTTGCGCTTGTAGTTGTCTTCCAGTATCATGTTGTCGGACAACTTGATCTTTTTAACGCTGCCGTCCTCAAGAACCCGGACCGGCTCGTATTTGGAGTTGGCCTTGTACCAGTAATTTCCCTTTGTACTTGTGGGATCGGGGTTGTACTCGTTGATCTCAACCAGCGGATAGAGCACGTGCTTGCCGGTCTGTTTTTCCCACTCGACAATACGATCGTATTCCTCTCGCTCAATGCTGAGATAGAGAAAACCCACCTCAAGATAAGTGTCTACTCTGACCTCATAACGCGACTGCGGGTTATTTGCATCACCGTTAAGTCCGTTATTTTTGATAACCGGCTGATATTCGCTGTCAAGCGACTCGGCAAGCGTAACGCCTTTGCCGTCGTAATCCAGCGCACCCATACCGATGGCGTATATTGAAATAAGCCCCTTTTCGGAAAACTTACGTTCAATTCCGCCGTCTGCCATACCGATTTTTTTGAGTGTCAGGTTTCTCGGCCCCATCTTCTGATAGTAAGTATCCAAAAAAGTGGCGTCGTATTTGACAGTCAGCAACGGTGTCAGAAAGGCAAACAGCACTATTATCAAAATGATGATCGCCGCTACGATTGATGCTTTGTTACGGCAAAAACGCATCCAGGCGTCTTTGAAATAACCTATAGGCTTGTCTACAAATTTATGGTCGGTTATGCGTTCGCCATGATTGGCAAACTCAAACTTCTCGCGGGGGATATTGACGTACTGATTGTTGTCCTGCATCTTACTTCTCCCCCATTCTTATTCTCGGATCGATAAATCCGTAGCTGATGTCGACCACGATACCTGCCAGCAGACCGACAAAGGTATAGAACACGGTGTCCATCATAAATACATCGTAGTCCAGCAGGTTAATTGATTTTATATAAAGCTGTCCCACTCCGGGTATGGAGAAAATCTCCTCGATTATCATCGAGCCACCAAGAATACCGATAAAGCTGGAGATAATCATAGGCAGAATCGGGACCATGGCGTTCTTAAGAGCATGGCGTGTGGTTGCCTGCGTACGCGTCAAACCCTTTGTACGAGCCAAAAGCATGTAGTCAGATGTTAGTGTTTCGGTTAGTTCGGCACGGGTAAATCGGCATAGTCTCGCAATTTCCGCAAAGGAAAGTGCCAGAATAGCCGGGATCATACTGTAAAACATTTTGCCGGTAAACCATGAGCCGCCCGCATCGGCAAGCGAATAAACAGTAAGCGGGAACAAATTCCATTTAAGATACAGAAAATACTGCACCAAGAACGCATAAACATAACTCGGCACGGAAACAAACACCATAACCATGGTGCTGATAACATGATCCTGCCACTTGTTCTTTCTGATTGCAGCATAAATTCCGAAACCGATACCGAGCGGTATCGAAAACAGAAGTGAATAAAGATTGACCAGCACTGTAGGCAAAAGCCGGCTGGTAAGCACTTCCCAGGCGGGCGTGCGGAAAGATATGTTCCAAGAGGTACCGAAATCCCAGCTTGTAACTATGTTTTTGAGATAAATGCCATATTGTATAAGCAACGGCTTGTTGTAGCCGAGCGCTTCGAATCTTGCGAGGATAACTGCCCGCTGGTTTTTATCAATAGGCAGCTCACGCGGAAGAATTCTGATCAGCATAAAGCAGATCGTGGTTATCACGAAAAGTGTGAACAGCATCAACAGAACTCTTTTGATAACATATTTCGTCATCGGTTATCTCCTTGATAATATCGGTTAACGCCCGAAGGGCTTTTTTACCCGCCGGGCGCATGCCGAAAAATCGTAGACAGGCGGAGGTAAATTAATACCTCCGCCCACCCTCATAGGGATATTCAAATCCCGGTTGCTACGTTATTATTCGTAGTTAAGAGTTCCGTTCTGGCTTGCAACGTACTCAGCCCATGCAGCGTCATCATAGTTGAAGCTCATCAGACGTAGGCCGCCGAAGTCATACATGATGTTGTAGTCCTCGGTGTAGTACTTAACCTGGTAGGAAAGCATGGAGCAAGCGGTGGTGCCGCAGAGCGGGATACGATAGTACAGCTTGAGGTACATTTCCTCGAGCTGAGCCGTGATGGACAACTTTACATCGAAGCCCGCATTAGCGTACTTACCGTTACCGATAAGGCAGTTAGACCACTCATAGCAAGTCATGGTAACATCCTCGCCTTTGACCTTGAGAGTCCATTTCGTCGAGGTGGGATCCCAGCAGGCAGCCTCATTGATGTCGTAAGTAACGGGATCCATGTAGACCTGGAAGTTACGGAACGGGTAGAAGGCAGCGCCGCCCCATGCGCCGTAACCGATAGCGAACTCGCCCTTCGGAACATCGGCGTAACGGTCGGAAATATTGCCGATAGCCTCAAAGGTCACCTTGCCGAAGCCGGAGCCTTCGATAGCAGCGTTGACAAACTCGTTGAGCAGTGTGACCTGCTTCTGGTCAGCGGAATCAAGCGCACCCTTCTTCCAGCCTATACGGATCTTGATCTCTTCACCGGCTTTGTACAGACCGTCTTTAACAAGCTGTTCGCAAGCAGCCTTCATCAGAGCCTTTGCCTCAGTGAGGTTGTAACCGTTGATGGAATCATATGCTTCCTTAAGAGTAGCATAAGCCTTGCCTGCACCGTATTCAACACCGTAAAGGTTGCAGACAGCCTGCATAGCCTCGTCGGAGTTACGGTAAGAGGAGGTAGGATCGTTGTAAACATCGTAGAAGTACAGATTGTTCATCAGCGCATATGCGGGCTTGTAGCCGGCGGTAGCGGTGACGTACTTAGCTCTGTCGATACTGAGCGACATAGCCTTACGGAAATCTGTGCTGGAAAGAACAACAGAGTTGGTGTTGCCCTTGGAGGTATCCATAGCCTTGAGCGCTTCAACATTGGTGTTGAAGAAGAAGGACTGTGTATAGGTTTCGTCAACCTTGTACAGCTGGTCGGAGGTAGAGTAGGTCAACAGATCGTCGGCAGAAGGCGTCCACTCGGTCAGCTCGCCCTTCATGAAGGCCAGCTTAGCGGCCTCGTCCTTCATGACGTCAATGACTATCTTGGTTGCCTGATACTGCTGACGCTTTTCACCGTCAACCTCAAAGTTTGTGTAGGAAATGAGAGAGCCGTCTTTCTGCTTCTCAAAGCCGTACCAGTTTTCGTTCTGGACAAAGACCATCTGCTTGTCTTTTTCAAGAGACTCAATCTTGTAGACGCCATAGGACATGGTAGTCTCGGGAGAAGTACCGTAGTTGGTGGTAACCAGCTCACCGGTCGTATCCTTGCCGGCCTCGTACAGATCCTTGTAAACAAGCCATGTGGAGGTGCAGGAGGTGAGGAAGTAGTTCAGCTCGATGCTGGTCTGGCAGACGTAACGAATGGTGTAGTCGTCAACCTTGTAGCAACCGACGTTGCCGTCGTACTCAACCTTTTCACCGACCTTGCCGGTATTTATAAACAGAGCTTCCTTAAGAACATTCGCCTGCTCAGTTGCATCGGTAATACCGAACAGATTTGCCAGCAGGTCATTGACCAGCTTTATGGCAGTATCCTTGTTCTCGGCTGTGAGCTTGGTGTAGCCATAAACGTTGGCAGCATCACCGATAGCCTTGTAATCGGCATCGTCACCTACACCGTAGGTGGAGTGCAACTCGTTGAGGCTCATGCTGTAAAGAGTAATGTCAGAGCTGGACAGGTTGATATAGACCTCGCCCTTGGCGATACCGGCTTCGAGATCATAGGAGTAATCAGGTGTATCTTTTTCACCGTAAGCGGGAACCATCGGCTCGTAAATAGGAGCCTCGGAGTTGTAGTATGCGAGACCGCCTGCAACGGCAGACTCACCGCCCCAATAGAGGTTCGAACGGTAGTTTCTCATCTTGGAGTCGAGCAACTGCTGCATGGAGTAGATATAGTCGTCAGCGGTGATCTTGACGCCATTTTCCCACATTGCATTGGGATTCAGCTTGATTTCGAAAACATAACCGGAATCAACGGAATCAACAGTTACGCCCTCGGGAAGAGTGACCTTATACTTGGTCAGATCATCCTTGTGATCCTTGGTAACGTCGGTGATGGAGGTAGCCATCTCGTATACCCACTGATACACGCCGTTCTCAGAGTCCAGAATTGACATCGTGCAGAACGGGGATGAGAGGTAGCCGAGGATAGCATCATCAGCATTGGTTTCCCAGGTGTGAGGGTTCCAGTTGTTACCCAGGGCAGTGGAATAAGATTTGTAAGTGTAGGATTTCGCGTTAGCCTTAGTGTTTTTGCAGCTGGAGAAAAGAACTGCCATAGACAACAGCATGCAAACGGCCAGAGCTATACTGAGAATCCTTCTCATTGTCTTACTCATGGTTTTGAAATCTCCTTATTTAAAAATTTTGTAACTGAATCTAACACAGGCTGTACCCCGGCACGGAACAGGTATCACCGTTCACCCGAACGACACCGATAATTCACCTTATGTTTTGATTATTATATCAAAATGTTAATAAGTTGTCAATACTTTATTTAAATTATAAACATATTTATCCAAATAAGAGCATATAAAATGATTTTTTATCAAACCAAATTATCATTTTTAGATAAATAGTCAACAATGACAAGTAAAAATGGCGGCTGCACAGCCGTCGGCAACACAAATTCACACGCAGCATAAGGCGATTCGCCTTTCCCTCCGGCTCACAAAAGCCACCCCGGCATTGCACTGTATATGAGCTTATATATAATTAGGAAGGTATTTGATTCCCGGGCACATATTGCGTCCGAAACAAGCCGCCACCACAAGATATAGGCAAAAACGCACAAAAAGCGCCTACAACATCTATATATTGTGTCGAAATTTCAAAAAAGGGGTTGCATTGTGACTTTGTCACAGAAAAGCAAATTATCTGATGCTATAATGACACTGCTGAGCTATTTTAGGGGGAGGTGTGCCGATGCAACATACAATAAACGGGCTGGCAAAGCTGACACTGCTGGATTTCCCGGGCAAAACGGCTGCAACCGTCTTTCTTGCCGGTTGCAACTTCAGGTGCCCCTTCTGCCATAATGCACCTCTTGTGACCGAGCTTGAGGGTGCACAGCACATCGGATATGACGAGCTTGAAGCCTTTCTGAAAAAGCGGGCAGGACTGCTGGACGGCATTGCAATAACCGGCGGTGAGCCTACGCTGCGTCCGGAGCTTGATGAGCTGCTGAGTCTCATAAAGCGCTACGGCTACGCCACAAAGCTGGACACCAACGGCACAGATCCCGTCCGCCTTGGCCGTCTGATTGACGACGGACTGCTGGATTACGTCGCCATGGACATAAAAAATTCGCCCGCGAAATATGCGCTCACGGCCGGACTTGCCGATATCGACATGGACGCCATAAACGAAAGTATATCGCTGTTGCGCGGCGGCAGCGTGGAGCACGAATTCCGCACAACTGTGGTGTGCGGCCTGCACACGCCTGACGACATGGAACAGATAGGGCGCTGGCTGAGCGGTGAAACACGGTATTTTCTGCAGAATTTTGTTGATTCGGGAGCGCTCATCGTGCCGGGCACCAAAGGCGTCTCTCACGATGAAATGCGGAAGTATCTTGAGATAGTCCGCAGGTATATCCCAACTGCAGAATTGCGCGGAATGTGAAAAAATTATTAATATAATGACATATCGGAGGAAAAACTAATGTACAGAGTCGTAAAAAGAGACGGCAAGATCGCAGACTTCAACATAGAGAAGATCAGCGAAGCCATTACCAAGGCGTTCGATGCCACCCAGAAGCCCTATACCCCCAACATCATTGACTTTCTCGCTCTTAAAGTAACCGCCGATTTTGCCCCTAAGGTAAAGGACGAGTTAATCGCTGTCGAGGACATTCAGGACAGCGTTGAGGAGGTCCTGAGTCAGGCGGGCTACGGCGATGTGGCAAAGGCCTATATTCTTTACCGCCGCAACCGCGAAAAGCTGCGTACCATGAGTAACACAATACTTGACTACAAAAACGTCGTCGACAGCTACCTCAAGGCCGCAGACTGGCGCGTCAAGGAAAACTCCACCGTCACCTACTCGGTCGGCGGACTTATTCTCTCCAACTCGGGTGCAATCACCGCCAACTACTGGCTCAGCGAGGTGTACGACGATGAAATCGCCAACGCTCACCGCTCGGCCGATATCCATATTCACGACCTGTCCATGCTGACCGGTTACTGTGCCGGCTGGAGTCTGAAGCAGCTGATACAGGAGGGGCTCGGCGGAATTCCCGGCAAGATCTCGTCCTCTCCCGCCGCACATCTGTCCACGCTGTGCAATCAGATGGTCAACTTTCTCGGAATCATGCAGAATGAGTGGGCCGGTGCTCAGGCCTTCTCGTCGTTTGACACCTATCTTGCCCCCTTCGTCAAGGTGGATAACCTGACCTACAAGGAAGTCAAGCAGTGCATACAGTCGTTTGTGTACGGTGTCAACACTCCGTCACGTTGGGGTACTCAGGCTCCCTTCACCAACATCACACTGGACTGGACGGTCCCGGCAGATCTCGCAGACCTCAACTGCATTGTCGGAGGCAAGGAATGTAACTTCAAATACCGTGACTGTGTGGCAGAGATGGCCATGGTCAACAAAGCATTCATCGAGATCATGATCGAGGGAGACGCCAACGGACGCGGCTTCCAGTACCCCATTCCCACCTACTCGATCACGCGCAACTTCGACTGGTCGGAGACCGAAAACAACAAACTGCTGTTTGAAATGACCGCCAAGTACGGTACGCCCTATTTCTCAAACTATATCAACTCGGATATGGAGCCTTCGGACGTGCGTTCGATGTGCTGCCGCTTGCGGCTTGACCTGCGCGAACTGCGCAAAAAATCCGGCGGCTTCTTCGGCTCAGGCGAATCAACCGGTTCTATCGGTGTGGTTACTATCAATATGCCGCGTCTTGCATACCTTGCAGAAGACGAGGCTGACTTCTACCGCCGCCTTGACCGCATGATGGACATTTCGGCACGTTCGCTTAAGGTCAAGAGAACGGTCATTACACGTCTGCTTGAAGCCGGACTGTACCCCTACACCCGCCGCTATCTCGGCAAATTTGACAATCACTTCTCAACCATCGGCCTTGTCGGCATGAACGAGGCCGGACTGAATGCCAACTGGCTCCGTGCCGATATGACACACAAGGAAACCCAGGAATTCACCAAAAACGTTCTCAATCACATGAGAGAGCGCCTGTCTGATTACCAGGAGAAATACGGTGACCTGTACAACCTCGAGGCCACTCCCGCCGAGTCAACATCATACCGCCTTGCCAAGCACGATGTTGCAAAATATCCCGACATCATCACCGCAGCACAGAACGGCGGAACACCCTATTATACCAACAGCTCGCACCTCCCTGTCAGCTTTACCTCTGATATTTTCGAGGCTTTGGATATACAGGACGAGCTTCAGACACTGTACACCTCGGGCACAGTTTTCCACGCCTTCCTCGGTGAGAAGCTGCCTGACTGGCGCGCTGCAGCAAATCTTGTCCGTAAAATTGCCGAAAACTACAAGCTGCCCTACTACACACTTTCACCCACATATTCGGTCTGCCGGAACCACGGCTATCTGCCGGGTGAGCAGTTCAAGTGCCCCGAGTGCGGCTCCGAGGCTGAGGTCTACAGCCGCATAACCGGATATTATCGTCCCGTACAGAACTGGAACAGCGGAAAAGCGCAGGAGTATAAGGAAAGACGCGTGTACGATCCTGCAGCATCCGCGCTGCACACCAACCAAGTGGCGGCCGAAGCTGTTCACGAAATGCAGGAGGGTTGCTGCTGTGGGCATCACCAGACAGGACACCGCGTGATACTTTTTGCGACAAAAACCTGCCCCAACTGCAAAATAGCCGCTGCCAAGCTGGACAAGGCCGGGCTGGCATATGAAAAGATATATGCCGATGAAAATCCCGAGGCCGCAACGCAGTTCGGTATCCGTCAGGCGCCCACGATCGTGGTTGTGGAAGGCGACAGTATCGAAAAATTCGCAGGTCCCGGTCCGGTTCAGAGATTCATAGACGAGGCCGTCAAGGCCTGAACGAGATGCTCCGAACAGGCATCATTAAGTCGTAGCAGAATTCACTGTCCGAAATATAATGGCCTCGGCGGCCTTACATAACAACACACAGCCGGGGACTGTCGTCCGGCGCACAATGCGCCAAAATCGCAGCAGCCCCCGGTCATTGCATGAGGATATTATAATGTATGATATAATTGTAATCGGCGGTGGCCCTGCCGGGCTGACCTCCGCACTTTACGCACTCCGTGCAGGCAAGCGGGTGCTAATAGTCGAACGCAGTGCCTTCGGCGGCCAGATGACCTACTCACCTAAAATTGAAAACTACCCCGGCATCGCGTCGGCCAGCGGAAGTGAGATAGCAGACGCAATGGTAGACCAGGTATTAGGTCAGGGGGCGGACACCGAGTTTGACAACATTACCGGTATCCGTCGCGCGGATGACGGTAGCTTCACCGTTACCGGGGAGGGCGCCTCATATACCGGCCGTACGGTTATTATTTCGGTTGGGTGTCGTCACCGCCGTCTGGGACTTGACCGTGAGGAGGAGTTTATCGGTGACGGTATATCCTTCTGCGCCGTCTGTGACGGAGCGTTTTACAAGGACAAAACCGTAGCGCTCATCGGCGGCGGCAATTCGGCGCTTCAGGAGGCCATACTGCTGTCTGAAACCAGCCGAAAAGTCATCATCGTTCAGAATCTTGACTTTCTCACGGGCGAAGCCAGGCTGGCCGAACAGGTCAAAGCCCGGCCTAACATCGAAATAATATATGGCCACACGGCCGATTCACTCATTGCCGACACATCGCTGACCGGGTTGCGAATAAAGTCGGAGTCAGGGCAAACACGCGAGCTAACAGTTGACGGAATATTCGTGGCCATAGGCCTTCAGCCTGAAAACGAACCCTTCGCCGGCCTTGCCGCGCTCAACGATTACGGATATTTTGACTCAGCCGAAGACTGTCTTACATCAACGCCGGGACTGTTTGTCGCGGGTGACTGCCGCTCAAAGCGCATACGTCAGGTCACGACAGCAACGGCCGACGGTGCCGTAGCCGCTCTTGCCGCCTGCCGGTATCTGGATAATTGAGCTACTATATAAAAAATTCCTGCAGGGATACACCTGCAGGAATTTTTATTTTCTGACCGGCAATGTGTCGATCAGGCAGTTCGTACATCTCGTACACTCAGTACTCATTTGTGTATTGGCTGTCCATATCGCTTCGACACTACCTGAAATAGCGGATTGCACGGTGATTATCACGTATCAGTGTGAATATCTGACGCAGTGAGTGGGTAGAACAAAAGTGTACAAAGTCATCAAGTCCGTACGGCGACGGAACCGAAGCATACATTCTGCTCATAAGATCAGCCATACGGTAACTTATATCCGACAGCTGGCCGTCCAACTCCTCAATATAAGCCTCAAGCGAATCATAGCCCGCAATTTCGGCAAGCAACTTCTCATAAGCGCTGTATTTTTCAGAATACAGTCCATCAAACCCGGTAATGTGAAAGCCGTACTCAGAGTGGGCGTCACGAAACCATTCAAGACAGATGCGCAGCTTTTGGAGAGAACAATCCAGCGCGTCATCGGCAGCCTCGTCTGTGACGCGACGCGTTGTAACCACCATAGCCCCGCCGTCAAGTCCCGCATAATACACTGACTCCTGAACCTTTGACTTGTTATTCTGAAGCGTTGCAGAACCGCAAAAAAACATACCGTGCCACCATTTTCCGGTATAGCGATACGACTGGAGCTCAGGCTGAAAGCCTTGAATTACAATACGTATTCCCTGCTCTGCAAGCACCTGCAGGCAGAGCTCTGCGGCGTCGGCCTGCTCAAGATAATAAACCTGCGGCGGTGCAAAGCCTTGCTGAGCAAGACTGAATTTCACATCGGTTATGTACCGCCTAAAATTCCCTGCTGCACTTTCATCTGACAGATCAGCTCCCCCGTCACCGCCAAGCACCACGCGCCAACCGGCAGAAATCAGTTTGCCGTAATCGGACAGAGACAGTCCTCCGGACGTCCCCGGCAGAGTATCTCCCGTAACCATAAATGAACCCGTATATCCGAACTGTTTTATCAGCGGATAGGCGTTTTGCATGAGCGCACTGTCGGGCTGACGCAAAAGCAAAGTCACCGCAGCGCGACCGCTTGAGCGGTCGGCCGCCAGATTTTTTATATTGTTGCGCAGGCCGAGCAGCTGAAATGATTCTTTATAATATAAACGCATCTGTCCATTTTCCGAATTAAGACATTCATACATTTCAGCCAGCCGACACTCGCCCACAAACAGCAAAAAAGCGACAACGAACGCCATAAGCACGCATATCGTAATACATGCGCGTCTGACCTGTATTAAATTGTCTCTTTTTGTTTTCATGAGCATTCCTGAAATATTAATATTGTTTTGATCTATTTCCCGGGTATACACCTGTAAGGTCAAATATCGGGGTAAAGCCGGCGCTGTCCGAGCCACTCTGCTGGCAATAGCCATCAAAGCCTAACCTGTCCGCCACATCAACTACAGACCTGTACTCAAACGTAGTCAGCCGCCGGCCAAGCTCCGGGTATCGATCCCGATCGACAAAATCGGGCGTATACTGCCGCATAAGGCTCAGGCGTATATTGCCGACCGGGACCGCTTCCGCCAGCAGCCTGAGCACCCTCTCCGAGTCGTGCCGACACCCCGGCAGAACAAGATGACGAACCATTACCCCTCGCTTCATCATTCCGTCGTCGTCAAAACCGACCGGTCCGCACTGGCGGTACATCTCACAAATGGCATCATATGCGCGTTCCGGATAATCCGGTGCACCGGAATAGCGCCTGGCAAGCTCCGCTGACGCATACTTGAAATCAGGCAGGTAAATGTCTATCAGTCCATCGAGCATGCGGAGCGTTTCTACGCTTTCATAACCCCCGCAGTTGTATATGACGGGAATTTTCAGCCGCGGACGCACGCAAGTCAGCACACGGGCAAGTGCTTCTGAATATTGCGTAGGTGTTACAAGGTCAATATTGTGTACTCCTGTATCCTGAAGCTCTAAAAAAATTTCGCCCAACCGTTGCTCGCTTACGACCGCACCGAAGCCTTCTCTGCTGAGCCGGCGGTTCTGACAGAAAACGCACCCCAGCGGACACCCTGCAAAAAACACAGCTCCCGCACCGCTACGGCCGCTGATACACGGTTCCTCCCACATGTGAGGAGCAGCACGTGCGACCACAATATCAGCATCCATACCGCACCGGCCGCACTGTCCGGCAGCTCTGTCCGCCCCGCATCCGCGCGGGCACAGTTTGCAGCCATCTGATTTCAACCTCAACACCTCTCTTACACCGATATTATACACCATCGCCACACGATATGCAAGTAAAATTACCAATCCGCTTTACAATCAGCCACTTTTTTGATATAATTACATATGAAAAAACACAAGAGGTGATATCATGCTAAGCATTTCAAGTGCAGAAATACTGTGTGTCGGCACCGAGCTTTTGCTGGGCGATATAGTCAACACAAACGCGGCATATCTTTCCCGTCGTATGGCTGAGCTGGGTATATCGGTATACCGGCAGGGAGTGGTAGGCGACAACCCGGAAAGACTGACCGAAGCCATAACCGAGTCACTGCGCCGGGCAGAGCTGGTAATCATGAGCGGAGGACTCGGTCCCACCTGCGATGACCTTACAAAGGAAACAGTTGCCCGGCTTTTCGGCCGTACAATGCAACTGCATCAGCCCTCGCTCGAGCGCATAAAGACATATTTTTCGCAGTGCGCCAAGCACATGACCGACAACAACGTCAAGCAGGCCATGATGCCCCAGGGAGCCATAATTTTCCCCAACGACTACGGCACTGCGCCGGCACTGGCCATCGAAGGCTGTATTGACGGCATAAACGGAGAGCGTACCGTAATAATGCTGCCGGGACCGCCCCGGGAGCTTGAACCGCTGTTTGACACTCAGGTTATGCCCTATCTCATACGCCGCACAGGGTCTGTGCTGGTGAGCCGGAATATAAACATTCTCGGTATGGGTGAGTCAGCTGTTGAGGAGGTACTGCGGCCGCTGATGAACGGTTCGGCCAATCCGACATTGGCGCCGTACTGCGGCACTGGAGAGGTGAGGCTGCGCGTCACCTCGCGCGCGCATGACGCTGCCACGGCAGGCGCGATGTGCGACGACATGGTAGCTACAATACGAAATACAGCTGTCGCACCGTATATTTACGACATCGATTCCCCGTCGATCGAGGACACCGTTATACGCCGACTTCGGGAGCGCGGCATGACTGTCAGCTGTGCAGAGTCCTGCACGGGCGGGCTTGTTGCAAAGCGACTGACGGATATTGCAGGATGCTCCGATGTATTTATGGGAGGTTGCGTAACCTACGCGAACTCAGCCAAGGTAAATCTGCTTGGTATCGAGCCTGACGTGCTTGAGAGGTTCGGTGCGGTTTCAGAGCAGGTCGCGCTTCAGATGGCGCGCGGCGTGCGTCAACGGTTGGGAACTACGATCGGCATATCAACGACCGGAATCGCAGGTCCGGGAGGCGGTACTCCTGATAAGCCGGTCGGAACTGTTTGGATAGCTATAAGTACTCCGGAACGTGAATTTGCCCGTCTTCTCCATTTGTCATCAAAACGTGAACGTGCATATTTGCGCACGCTGGCCGCAAATCAGGCGCTGGCACTGGTATTTGAACTCTGAATTCTGAATACAACGGGCGTTGCAGGATGTGCATATATGTTTGAGGTTTATTGGGGAAATGTCAATCTTGCGGTACTTACACTGATTATTTCAGTTGTATTTGTTTTGCCGGCTCAGCTTTTACTCTGCTTCAAAGCAAAGCGCCTTACTGTTCGCCTATTGCCTGTTATCATACTTTCAGGGCTTATTATTGCCTTTATTGTTATGAATTTTGCGGCCATTGGTTGGGACAGATTGTTATATATCTTTTTTACTGTATACACCGCTTTTATGCTTTTTATGTGCTGTATAGGCTGGGGGATCTGGGCCATCGCCTGCAAGAAGGAATAAGTTATTTGAATTTACCGAATCAACTTATCTTCGCAGTCAAGAACAGAATTGTCCGGGATCGGACATATATATGTAACTATACCATACCACATATAAACAGCAATTCGTTCGCGATTGCTTAACGACCGAATACCGGAAGAACGGTCCGACAGAAAAGCATCCGTATCATAACGATACGGATGCTGAACTTTTTCCGGACAACGCCGTGCCTGATTACTGTATATACTTTTTAAGCGACTCCGGTTCCTGGCCCTTGGGAATGGACGAGGTAATTATTATGTTTACATTGGTCTTGTTGGCCAGCTGCTCCATTTCGTTAACCGCAGTCTCGAAAGCTGGCATATCGTTTTGACAGATCTTAAGTGCGGAATCTATGAAAATCTCGGTCACATCGTGATTGCTGGCGATAATGCCGGAAAGGAAGCCGAACAGCGACTGCGCATCGTCAATCAAATACTCGTCTGTATTGATAAGGCGCACATTGTAGTTGATATCAAAGCGCAGCTTAATGCCCTTTTCTATGCACACTACGTTTCCGTTTGTCGCCTTAACAGCCTCGTTGACCATGCCGATGAGCATTTTTGTTTTGCCTGTTCCGGGAACACCGGTAATAAGTTTGATCATTTTGTTCCTCCAAAAATATTTTTATGCTAATCTGTTTTCAAGTGCGGCCCGCGCCTCTTCAAAGCCGGGCTTGCCAAGCAGTGCAAACATGTTGTTTTTATAAGCCTCGACGCCGGGCTGATTGAAGGGATTTACACCAAGCAGATATCCCGAGATTGCGCAGGCAAGCTCGAAAAAGTATATCATACTGCCAAGATTGCGCGCGTCTCTTGCCTCAAGCTCAAGCACTATGTTGGGCACACCGCCGTCAACATGCGCCAGCAATGTTCCCTGCTGTGCCATGGTGTTGACATAATACACCGACTTACCGGACAGGAAATTCAGTCCGTCGATATCGGCCGGATCATCGGGAATTACAACGTCGGCGTCGGGCGTTTTTATGGATATGACGGTCTCAAACTGGTTGCGCATACCATCCTGAATATACTGACCAAGAGAGTGAAGATCAGTTGAGAAAATGACGGACGAAGGATAAATACCTCTCTTGTCCTTACCCTCGCTCTCACCGTACAGCTGCTTCCACCATTCGCAGAACATCTGCATGTACTGCTCATAGCCCACAAGTATCTCGGTGACTTTTCCCTTGCGATACAATATATTTCTCAGCGCGGCGTAGCGGTAGCAGTCATTTGTTTTAATATCGGGATTGCCAAAACGGACTCTTGCGTCATTGGCACCTGCCATAAGCTCGTCAATGTCAATACCGGCAACGGCAATAGGAAGCAGCCCCACCGGTGTCAGCACTGAAAATCGGCCGCCCACGTCATCAGGGACCACAAAGGTGGTATATCCCATACTGTCGGCAAAATGCTTGAGGTTTCCGCGCTCGCGGTCGGTAGTAATGAATATACGTTGCTTTGCGCCTTCAACTCCGTACTGTTCCTCAAGCAGATTGCGGAAAATGCGGAATGCAATTGCCGGCTCGGTTGTCTTACCCGATTTGGAAATAACATTAATGCAGAATCTGCGTCCGCGGCAGATATCAACCAGCTCCTTTATTGCCAGGGCGCTGATATTATTGCCCGCAAAATAAATTTCGGGCATATCGTCACAGAACTTATTGCACATGTTTGACTTGAGAAACTCAATCACAGCACGCGCGCCGAGGTAGGAGCCTCCGATGCCGATAACTACAAACACGTCGCAAATCTCTCTGATTTTTTTCGCAGTTTGCTTTATTTTGTCGAATTCGACACGGTCATAATTCTCCGGCAGGTTGACCCAGCCGAGAAAGTCATGTCCGGCACCGGTGCCTTGGCGAACCATATTATCCGCCGTGTACACCATTTCACTGATATTTGCCAGTTCTTGTTCGCTGACAAAGGGCTTTACATATTTTTCATTTAAACTGATCATATTCCTTGCCTATTGTACCTTCTGTGGTTATCTTACTATAATAATACTATATTTCTGCTCTTTTTTCAAGGGCTTTTTAATTTTTTACATCACAAATGCCGATAAAATCCGCAAAAACAGCTGTCCGAAGCTGATCTTTACCACATTGCCGCCCGCTCTGACTTCACACTCGCCCAGCACCTCGTCTCCGCAGACATACTTCACGCTCCCAACGCGGTCGCCCTTTGCGACCGGGGCCGAGACGGTGCTCTCAAGAGTCAGCTGTTTTTCCACGCGGTTCTCGCTTCCCTTTGGCACCACGACACAAAAGCGCTCACATTCGGCCGTCACGCTGTCGTCCACACCTCCCGTAACGGCGACATTTCCGACCTCACCGGCATCGTCCGTATACAGTGCATAGTTGGCAAAACCCCAGTCAAGCAGCTGTGTCGCGGCAGAGTTGCGTATATCGCGCGTTTCGGCTCCCATTATAACGCAGATAAGATGCATTCCGTCACGTTTGGCCGTAGCGCTCATGCAGAATTTTGCCTTGGACGTCGATCCGGTCTTAAGGCCGGTCGCGCCCGGGTAAAAACGTACCAGTCGGTTGGTGTTGGTCAGACCGAATGCGCCGTTGCGTATCGTATCCATCCAGATTCCGCTGTATTCGAGTATCTTGGGGTGCTTTATAAGCTCGCGCGACATAATAGCTATGTCCCGTGCAGACGTTACATGCCCGGTTGCGGTGTCGTCAAGTCCATTGGTGTTCTGGAACACGGTATTTTTCATGCCCAGCTCGGCTGCCCGTTTGTTCATGCGGACTACGAACGCCTCCTCGCTTCCGGCTACGCCTTCAGCCAGCATGACCGCCGCGTCGTTGGCGGAGCTGATAACAACGCACTTTATCAGTTCCTCTACCGACATCTGCTCTCCCGGCTCAAGATATACTTGCGAACCACCCATTGATGCTGCATTCGGACTGCAGCTGAGAATATCTGTCAGCTTCATAGCCCCTTGGTCAATTGCTTCCATTACCAGCAGCAATGTCATGATCTTGGTGACCGAAGCCGGCGGCAATGCTTCGTCGGCATTGTGCTCCATCAACACCTTGCCTGTTTCTGCCTCCATAAGTATGGCAGATATACAGTTTGGCGTGATATCAGCCGCAAGCGCATTATCACCTATTCCCGTGGTGCCGTTTACCGCTGTAATTACCGGGGTACTCTGACCCGCCTCCGCGTACGCAGGGATCCCCAAGATCAGTATTACAAACATCAAAAGGACAGCAATTATTTTTCTCGGACTCATAGTCACATACCTCTCATAAAATTTCTTCTAATCAAGAATATGTGAGCTATCCCCAGATTATTACGCCGCCGACCTCAGTAGCGTACCCCGAAGCGGTATTCGGTTACCGAATGGAACGGTTGCCCCGCCTCAAGCACTGCATCAGAAAAAACGAACTCCGGATGATGTATTGAATCGGGCGCGTTCTGTGTTTCGAGGCAAACAGCGTGCCGCCTCTGCTGCGGCACACCGCCCTTGAGCGGGAACTCAGCGTTATTCATAAAGTTTGCCGTGTAGCACTGAACGCACGGCCGATCGGTGAAGACCTCCATATGCCGTCCGGTACGCGGGCAATACAGCTCGCAACGCGCCACCGGCTCGCTCGTTCTCCCACCGTTGAACACAAAGCAGTGGTCATATCCGCCGGCACTCCTGATATCGGGGTCGGATGAGTCAATGTCCCGTCCGATCGGGCGTTCAGTAAAGTCAAACGCACCTCGCGCCGCCTTTATCTCTCCGGTAGGGATGAGCGCATCGTCGGTAGGAAGATAGCTGTCTGCATCAATTGACAGGATATGGTCGTACACGTCTCCCGCGTCGTACCCACCGAGATTGAAGTATGTGTGATTTGTCAGATTTATCAATGTCTTTTTGTCACTGACAGCGAAATATTCGATCACAAGAGCCACGTCTTCGCCGCGCGTGACAAAGCTGTACTTCACCCGCACGTCCATACATCCGGGATAGCCCTCATCACCGTCCGGCGAGGTAAGCGTGAGCGTAAGTGAATCATCATTTTGCCCCATCTCTGTCTTCCACAGCCGGTGTGAAAACCCCACCTTGCCGCCATGCAGTGAATTTTCACCGTTGTTGCGGTACAGCGTATATTGCCGCCCGTCAAGCGTAAAACGTCCACCTGCAATGCGGTTGCCGACGCGCCCGACCAGCGCTCCCTGATATCCGTCCGCACGGACGTAGCTGTCCAAGCTGTCATAGCCGCACACCACATCGCCGAGGTGCCCCTCTCTGTCCGGAACGAACAGCCGCATCACCGCACCGCCATAGTCGGTTATATCCACACACGCCCCTGTGGCGGCCTGTATGCGATACACCGAAGCTATGCTGCCGTCCGGCAATGTGCCGAATTTATTAACTGTAATACTCATTCTTTATCATACCCCATAGGATTGAGCGTCTGCCAGCGGTCGGCGTCACGGCACATGTCGTCAAGTCCCAGCTCTGCGTGCCAGCCGAGCACGCGGTTGGCCTTGGTGGGATCGGCATAGCACTCGTCTATATCCCCCGGGCGGCGGGGTGCCAGGACATACGGCACACGCTTGCCGGTAACGCGCTCATACGCCTTAACCATTTCAAGCACAGAATAGCCCTTTCCGGTGCCGATATTGAAATAATCTACACCCTTGTGACTGTCGGCATAATCCAGTGCTTTGGTGTGAGCGCGGGCAAGATCGCTGATATGGATGTAATCACGCACGCCCGTTCCGTCGGGAGTGTTGTAATCGCTTCCGAAAATATTGAGGTGATCCAAACGCCCCTCGGCAACCTGTGTGATATAAGGCATAAGGTTATTGGGGATACCGCAGGGATCCTCACCTATCATGCCGCTTATGTGCGCGCCCACAGGATTGAAATAGCGCAGTATAGTAACGCTCCAGTCGGGATCGGCCCGGTAAAGGTCAGAAAGTATGCGCTCGATCATGAGCTTGGTTTCGCCGTATGGATTTTCGGTCGAAAGCGGAAAATCCTCGCGTATCGGTACGCTCTTAGGACGTCCGTACACCGTTGCGGAGGAACTGAACACTATCTCCTTTGCACCGTATTTCTGCATCAGCTCACACAGATTAAGCGTACCGGTGATGTTATTGTGGTAATACAACAGCGGCTTTTGCACCGACTCGCCCACAGCCTTAAGCCCGGCGAAATGAATACATGACTCAATTTCGTTTTGCCTGAATATCGTCTCCATACTGTCGATGTCAAGCATATCGGCACGGTAAAAACGTATTTCCTTGCCGGTTATCTGACGAAGCCGCTCCAGTACAACAGGCTTGCTGTTGCAGAAGTTATCCATCACCACAATGTCGCGGCCGTCAGACAACAGCTCAACTATAGTATGCGAGCCGATATAGCCGGTGCCGCCTGTAATAAGAACAGCCATTTTCCAAAGCCTTTCTTGGCGATTTACGCCACGGTGCGTTAAACTCAGTCGTTTCTCACGCAAATGTCCGTTAATTGAATTTTTTTATTATGTCCCGGAATTCATCCATGCGGCTCTCAATATCGTAAACCAGCTTGAACTGGTTGCGCGCGCGCACGAGATTATGGTCGGGATACGCAGTTTTGAAGTATACGTCGCCCTCAAGGTAGTCGGTAAGAAAACGCATGCCTGTTTCCAGCGTTATAATGTAAGCTCCCATGGGCAGATACTCGATTTCCTTTTCGGTCAGCGAGTGGCCGGAGCCTTCAATATAGCCCTTGGCAAACGCCTCAAACATATCGTTGCGGAAGAACACCTTATCGAGGTCGCGCTCGTCCTCCAGCGCACTTGAAGCGCCGAAGCGGATTGCGTCGCCGAAATCGTACAGTGCAGAGCCGGGCATAACGGTATCAAGATCGATGATACATACGCTGTCGCCCGTTGCAGCGTCCATGAGTATGTTATTGAGCTTGGTGTCGTTATGCGTAACGCGCAGCGGGATCTCTCCCGTTCCCAGCTTATCGACGATAAAGGAGCACTGCTCGCCCCGGTCGCGCACAAACTTTATTTCATCCGAAGCGATGCTCCTGCGCTCGCTGCCACACCCATCGACAACTTCACAAAAACGCTCATAGCGCCGCTTGGTATTGTGGAAATCGGGAATTGTTTCATTGAGCATTGAGGCATCGTATCCCGCCATGCGCTGCTGGAACTGACCGAAGGCATATCCCGCCTTCATGAACATCTCCGGGCTGTCGGCCAGCGCATAAGACACCACATTGTCGATATAGCGATACATTCTCCAGCAACCGCCGTTTTCATCGCGATAATATGTGTGTCCGTCCCGGCTGAACACAAAATTGAGCGTTCCGCGACGCGGGTCCTCACCAATGGCGACAAGATAGCCGCGCAGGTAGTTGGTCACACCGAACATGTTGTTCATAAGAACGTCGGGGCGCTTGAAAACGTACGTGTTTATGCGCTGAAGCACATACTTATCGGTGTTGCCGCGATTGTAAAAATCCACGATATAGGTATTGTTTATATGCCCCATGGTACATTCCTCGACGCCGCACGGCTCTCCGGCTACATCAAAATTGCGGGAAATATTAAATATCTCGGTGTTCATTTCCAAAGCCCCTTAGGGTATCTTACGCCGTCGGTCAGCGCGCCTATCTTGACAACCACATCGGCTCTGTCTTCATGATATGTAACGCCGAACCATACCGAATCGGTTGAATACGCGCGTACGGTGCAGGCATTATCCGCAAGCATCAGTCCTATGTCGTTGGGCAACAGACATTCCTTCTTGAGCGGATTTTCAACCAGCTCATTCTTGAGGAAAAGCTCAAACCTGTTCTGCAGCTGCGGAAACACTGCCGGAGTAAAGCCCCAGAAATTCATGGAGACGATGGTATCGTTGGTCAGCGGGAAACGCTCACCGTTTTCCTCAAACACAGGGCCATCGGGAGTGCAATAAATCTTGGTGCGCTCGACAATGCTGTTAAGCATTCCGTCCTTGGTAACACAAACTCCGCGGGAGACCGAGCCGTTGTCGGTCAGCGTATTATTGAGCACAAATCCGACCATGCAATACTGCGGTATTGCGGTATTGATATCGTTTCTCACCAGATGCGCTGCCACCTTGCGAAAAGTGTCGGCACCGTAAAAGTCGTCGGCATTGCAGACGGCAAAGTTATCATCAATAATGTCGCGTGCGGCCAGCACTGCATGAGTGGTGCCCCACGGTTTGCTCCTCCCTTCGGGAACAGAGGCCCACTCGGGGATATCGTCCATCTTCTGGAAAGCATATTCAACCTTTATATGACCCTCGATACGGGAGCCGATGGTTTCACGGAAAGCCTCGTAGTTCTCCTCCTTGATAACGAAAACAACCCGATCAAAGCCGGCACGTTTGGCATCAAAAACGGAATAGTCAATGATGAATTCGCCGTACTCATTGATCGGATCAAGCTGTTTCAGTCCACCATATCTGGAACCGAGACCGGCCGCAAGAATCAGAAGCGTCATAGTGGTATTCTCCTTTTATGTTGATTATAAATAAAAACTATGTACAGCCGCTGTGCGGCTGGCAATTCATATTAATGATACCTCATTTTTTCCCTTTTGTCAACAGGAATACAATGTTTTTTCACAAGTCATTATTATATTGTAATAATCCTTATATTTGGGAACGCATCTTCTCAATCGCGCCTTTTTCCAATCTTGAGACCTGTGCCTGCGAAATGCCGATTTCCTCAGCTATCTCCATTTGCGTTTTATTTTTGTAAAATCTCATGTTGATGATCGACCGTTCGCGTTCGGTCAGCTTTTTCATGGCATCGCGCAGGGCAATGTTCTCAAGCCAGCACTCGTCCGAGCTTCCTGCGTCGCTGACCTGATCGATGACGTAAATCGAATCGCCGTTTTCACTGTAAACAGGCTCATACAACGATATCGGCTCGACTATAGCCTCCATGGCACGCAGTACCGACTCTCGGCTCTCGCCCAGTCGCTCGGCAATTTCCTCGACAGTCGGCTCGCTCTCCTTTACCCGCGTCAACTCCTCGCGCGCTCCCAATGCCCGGTAGGCAAGATCTCTGACCGAACGGCTTATGCGTATGGCGTTGTTGTCGCGCAGATAGCGCCGTATCTCACCTATTATCATGGGAACGGCATAGGTAGAGAATTTTACATCAAGATCGGTATTGAAGTTGTCAACCGCCTTGATAAGTCCTACGCAACCGACCTGAAACAGGTCGTCCATGCTTTCGCGACGGTTGGTGAAGCGCTGTATTATACTGAGGACCAGCCGCAAATTTCCGTATATCAGCTCCTGCCGTGCGTCCATATCCCCCGCTTTGGTCCGTTGCAGGAGGTCGCGTTTTTGTTCGTCTGTAAGGGTTTTGAGTTTAGAGGTGTTTACACCGCATATTTCAACTTTATTATAATACATATGAAATCTCCCGTTTGCTGGATACTCAAAGTATTGACAAACGGGAGATTTGATTATTCATACATTGCCCTGCCTGTTTTTACCTGCACAGAACAAAAGGAAAAGGCCGCGCAGGGCGGCCCTCTGAGCTATATTCAGATTTTTTCCTTGACTTTGGAAGCCTTGCCGACTCTGTCACGCAGATAATAGAGCTTTGCACGTCTGATTTTACCGACGCGTATGATCTCTACCTTCTCAACGTTAGGAGAGTGGAGCGGGAACGTCTTTTCCACACCGCAGCCATAGGAAACACGTCTTACGGTGAAGGTTTCGGAAATACCGCCGCCATGCTTGGAGATGACAGTGCCTTCAAAAAGCTGGATTCTTTCCCGGTTGCCTTCCTTGATCCTGTTGTAAACGCGAACATTATCGCCTACACGTACAAGGGGCAGGTCCTTTTTCAATTGCTCATTTGTAAAAGCCTCGATTTTGTTCATTTTGGCCCTCCTTAATAATGCGGACATTCATGCAGAGCTGCGCAGCGGACTGCCCGTGATAGCGCCATCGGCGCATAACAAGTGATATTATACTACATATCCGGTATTTTTGCAATAGTTTTTCAAGAAAAAATTCAAATTAAATTTATTGTTCCCTCCTTATTTACCGTTGACAAAACAACAAAACGTAGTATAATGTGTGTAAAAATTCAAGAGAACAGGACTTAGCGTGAAAGTTGCTTCAATCTAAAAGTGAAATATACTTTTTCACGCACGAATTTTGCCGAGGCAAAATTCACTGATTACTATTTGTGCTGCCGCACAGCGGCAGAATGAGGATTATTATATGATAGTCAGATGCTTTGAGCCGGGTGACCGGGACGATTTTCTGCGGCTTTGCCGTGATTTTTACGAATCACACGCAACTCTGCGCCCCTTCGACGCCGATATTTCTCAGCTTACATTCGAACACGCCATAAAACGCCATGCCAACCTTTCGGGATATCTTATGGTGGACAAACAGTCTACCGAACCTATTGGCTACGCACTGATCACTTCGTATTGGTGCAACGAGGAGGGCGGCAAGGTCGTTGTGCTCGATGAACTGTATATAAGCCCCCAAAACCGTCACAAGGGCTATGCCACCAAGTTTATGGAATGGCTTGAGAAGGAGTACCGGGGGCGTGCAGTATCGGTTTCGCTGGAGGTACTGAACGACAATGTCACCGCACGTCAGCTCTATGCCAAGGAAGGCTTTGCGCCGGACGGATTTATTACGTACAGTAAGCGGATCCCGCAGTAGCCGGTCACTAAAGATCTGAGCGCGGACAGCCTATACCTCGCGGAAGCCGCGGCCGATTATTTTGTTCGAGTTGGTTACGGTGATAAAGGCATTAGGGTCGGTGGCACGAAGCTTCTTCTCAAGCCTTGCGGCCTCAATGCGGCGGCATGATGTAATCAGCATTTTTTTGGGAGTTCCGGTATAAACGCCGACAGCATCTACCATCGTGACGCCGTGGTGCATCTCATTAAGAATATAGTCGCACAGCTCATCCGGCTTTTCGGTAACTATCGTGAAGGATTTGCACAGGTTGATATTTTCAATTATATTGTCCACCAGAAACGCCTTGATAAACAGTCCGAGCAGTGAGTAAAGCCCCGTTTTTATTCCGCTGACAAATATCGATGATGCGGCTATCAGCGCGTCGACAATAAGCAACGCGGTCCCTATGTTTACAGATGTGTATTTTTTGAGTATCATGGCGGTTATGTCGGTACCGCCACTCGACGCCGAACGCGAGAACAGCAGCGATGAGCCGGCCGCAGTTATAAGTATGGCATAAATGAGTTCAAGCAGACTGTCATCGGTAAGCGGAGCACCCAGCGGTATCAACTGTTCAAAAAGCCATGTCTCGGCCGAAAACGCCAGACTGCAATAAACAGTTTTGATGCCGACAGTGCGCCCGAGAAAAATGAATCCGATTACAAGCAGTGCTACGTTGAGTGCCAGCATAAGCGTTGAGGCCGAAACCTCCCCGCCTGTCAGTCGGCTGACAATTATCGAAATGCCGCTGACTCCCCCGGTTGAAAAGCCGTTGGTCATTTTGAAAAAATAAACACCGATGCTCATAAGCAGCACTCCGGCGTTCATTATCCCGAAGTCGGCCAGTGCTGACAAGAATTTTTTGTTTTTCATGTGTATTATCCTCCACATGTTCGGTCAGAAATTATTGTAACACGTTATCCATCCGCCATCAACCGGCAAAGCGAGGAAAGCCGGATATTTGCGCTAAGAGTTGATAGATCCGGCTGTTTTATGCTAAGATATAATTACTGTTCAGGAGATAACACAGCATACTTTTCAAGCAGCGTCGTCCGCTCTGTTTTAACGGCATTACCACTTTGCACCGCTGTTGTGGTAGGGCGTTCCGATAAAGCCTACCTGCGTGAAATCGTCCGGATTGTTGCGGATAATGTAATCTATATATGACGATATAACACGTGACGCCATAAGATATCCCGCTGCATTGAGGTGCCCGCCAAGGTAGAAATTGCGTCTGAACTCGTCATCGCACCGCGGAACATACTTTTCAAGGTCAACAACATACGTCCACTCAAACAACGCGGCTATGTCGTGTATCAGCCCGGCCAGCTCGGTGACCTTGTCGTCCTTATCACGGTTGAAGCCGTGCGGCAGCGTAAGCAGGAAGAACCGTGCTTTGGGCTGAATCTGCTTGTAACGCTGAATGATCTGACCATAATATCCCGCAAACGTTGGCTTGCTCAGATGGTAATCCTCAACATTGATGTCGGACGCACTGCCAAGCTCTATGTGGTTGATGTCGTTGCAACCAAGCGCAATGGTATAGGCCTGACATGCAAGCTCGGGAGCCCAGAAGCCGCGCGACTCGGCAAAGCTCTCGCAGTAATTCTTGGCCGTCATTCCACCCTTGGAGAAGTTGTAAACCTTGATGCCGGCGGCACGGGCAATGTACTGCCCCCACGAATATTCGAAATAATCGTGATATCCCTTTTTGTTGTTGTCGTCCAACGACTCGAACTCGCCGGACGACAGGCTGTCCCCGATACACCCCATAGTGCGGAAAATGCCGCACAGTCCTCCATCCGGCAGTAAACGCTCGAGCGGCTTCTCGCCGGGAATAGCCATATACGATCTTATATCCATAACATGTCCTTTCTGCGGGGATGTCCCCTATTATTTGCAGTCATTTTACCACATTCCTGCCGTTTTTTCAATAGTCATGCGCAATTTCGAACTCAGTTTGCAGTTCGTCTGCGTAAAAAAATCAGTCTTTCATCGTCCGTCCCACTATACGGACTTTCCGGGACGTGCAGATGTAAAACACAAAAATATCCGACAAAGGAGAATATGCACATGAAAAATCTGATTTTTGTCAACGGAACCATGGGTGCCGGAAAGACCTCGGTATGCCGGGAGTTGAAAATGCTGCTGCCGCCGTCGGTTTTTCTGGACGGCGACTGGTGCTGGGATGCCTTTCCCTTCTCCGTTACAGACGGTACACGGCAAATGGTAGTAAACAATATCTGCTTTATGCTCAACAGCTTTTTGAAGTGCAGTGAATACCAAAACATCATTTTTTGCTGGGTAATGCACGAGCAGACAATAGTCGACAGTATTCTGTCACGCCTCTCGCTCGACGGTGTGAAATTCCGTCTGTTCACGCTGACTCTGTCTGAGGAGGCTTTGCGGACACGTCTGGGCGCTGATGTTGCCGCCGGGATACGTCAGCCGGACGTGATTGAGCGTAGTGTTGCGCGTCTGCCGCTATACCGTGCTATGGACAGCACAAAAATCGATGTGACCTATATAAACGCACATCAAGCGGCCGCCGAAATAGCTGCAGAATACATAAAGGCGGATTGACCTCTCCTTGCGCCGGAGAGTCGTGCAGCCGGCGTGAACAAATACAAAAAACACCCCGGTGATATAAATCATCGGGGTTCAGCTGTTGAAAAGTATAAATCCTATTGTATTTGTGGCAAAATTGGCGAACATGTGAGCAAGCCATGACAGGTAAATATTGTTGAATTTTTCGTCAAGCCAGTTGAAAATCACGCCGCCGGCGAACAAGCCGACCAGCGACAGCAAAACCACAGGCCAGCCGAACCAGCCTATCATCATGGCAATATGGTAAAGTGCAAACATTGCTGCGCTGAACAAATAAGCAATTGTGCGCCCGGCATGTTTTTTCAGTGTAAGGAAGGCAAATCCGCGGAAAAAGTATTCCTCCAGAAGCGAATTTACAAATGAAATATACAGCGCTACGTACAGAAAATTCTGCCGGTTTACGCCGGTGGTGGAGGTCAGGCTTTTGGTCAGTGCGGAGAAGTCGAACACATCCTTGAACACGAAATACGCCGTCAGAACAACGGCATAGACCGCTATTCCGGTTGCCGCTGCAATCAAAATGCCTCTTTTATCCGGCACAAACACCCTGCGGAATATATTATCCCGGAACAGCAAGGCATAGGTTGCCGACATTCCCGCAAACAGCACGATTTTTATCAGTGACTTAATCACATATCCCGGCTGTATGACGGCATCTACCAGTCCCATGAAAACGCAGGCAACGGCAACAGTTATTATAATAAATACAGATTGTTTTTTCAATATTATACTCCGGTACGGTTGGTTTGATGTTGTTTTATGTGAATATCAGACAGTCAGGGTGGCTGTAGCCGTACCCAACGGCCACAGTCACCGTAAACCGTATCTCAAACCAGCTCGTCCCTGAACTCAACCGGAGCCTTACGGCTGTCGGAATCAAACGCCGCCTCCATAATACGCATCACCCGCATAAGCTGCTCATGCGTGACTATCTGCTTTTCACGGCCGTCAATGGCTGCACAGACATTGCGATAAAAATCATGCACATCAGACTCTGGGCGTTGCACCACACTTTCGGTAATCGTCTTTTCGTCGCGTGGAGCCATTGTTTTGGTGAGTCCTGCCGCAGTAACGACCGGAACAACGTCTTTTTCGTCCCAGTTTTTGCAGCAGACAACACGGCAGTCCTCGCGCCAGTCATTGACCATAGCCGAGCCGTTTGTACCTGTCATATAAAACCGTGGCATGGAAATGAAGTTGCTGGTACCCACCTCAATCAGCGCGGTAAGTCCCTGCTCAAAATACAATTCCAGTCTGAATCCGTCGTCAACTTCATAATTTGTGATGTGATTGCATCGGCAGTACACCGATTCGATCCTGCGGTCGGTAACGATACCCAGCATCTGGTCTATCAGGTGAACGCCCCAGTCAAGTATCATGCCGCCTCCGTGCTCCTTCTTGCCGCGCCAGTCACCGGGAATTCCGCGTGAGCCGTGTATGCGGGATTCTACCGACGTAACCTCACCCAGCTCCCCCGAAGCATACACCTGCTTCATCATAAGATAATCGCAGTCCCATCGGCGGTTTTGATGGGCGGTGAACAGGCGGTTGTATCTGTGCGATGCATCGATCATTTCCTGAAGATCAGCCGATGAAACGGTTACCGGCTTTTCTGAAATAACATTCTTGCCCGCCGCCATACACTGAATGGCCAGCGGCTTGTGCAGCTCGTTCGGTACTGCAATGGTCACCAGCTCTACCGACTTGTCCGCCAGCAGTGCGTCAAGCGACTCATATACATAAATACCGTTCTCCCGCGCCAACTCACAGCGTTCCGGCTTTATGTCGTATATTCCGGCCAGCTCGCACACGTCACTCTTTATCAGGTAACGGGTGTGCCAGCCCCCCATACCTCCGTAGCCTATTACGGCAACTCTTTTTTTTGTGCTCATAGTAAACCTCCTCGTTGACAGAAGCAAACTGTTTCTTTATATTCAAACATATTATATGACAATAATTGTCCGATTGCAAGTCACAAATAGGCATTTATAGGACATAAATTGTCATCTCGCAACAAAAACGCGTCGGCAGCATATCCGGCGCGGTTTTATAATTCAAGTAGTTATTCTTTTTTGGAGGCCTCGGCATTGGAAATATCACCGTAGCCATAGCCATAACTATAACCGGCTTTGCCGTAATACTTTTTATAGTATCTGTCACCCTTGTGCTTTACATGATTAAGCCCCGCTCCGAGTATGCGACAGCCTGCCTTCTGAAGTTGGCTTTTAACTGCCTCAACTTTCTTATATGACACCATATCTGCGCCTATAACGATTATTGCACTGTCGCATGCAGTGGCAATAACTGCTGCATCGATAACCAGTCCGAGCGGAGGGGTATCTATAAGAATGTAGTCATAATAAGGCTTTTCATTCTCAATCAACTCACGAAACAAGCCGGAACCCAGTAGCTCCGCAGGGTTCGGAGGAAACTTTCCGGCAAAAATTATGTCAAAACCGGCATCGGTATTGTACTTTACATCTTCGATCGTTGCCTGGCCTGACAGCAACTGTGACAGTCCCTTAACTCCATTCTCCCCGGTATAGCGGCTGACTGATACCGACTGACGCATATCGGTATCGATAAGCATTACCTTTTTGCCTGCCTCGGCGAAGGCGCGCGCCAGGTCCAGGCAGACTGTTGTTTTACCTTCATGCGCTTCGCAGCTGGTAAGCGCAATGACCTTAACATCTGCTCCGCAGAACTGGATGTTGGTCCTCAGCGTTTTATACGCTTCCGATGTGAAATACTCGCTTTTGAACTCAAAAATCAATTTGATTTGCTTCATTTATCCTCGGCGCTCCTTTCGGTGGTTCCGATAGTAGTGTGATCACCGTATCTGCCGTAGCGGCCG
>URHI01000002.1 GCA_900547565.1 uncultured Eubacteriales bacterium
CCAGAAGCCGTTGCGGCGCATGATCTCCTCACCTGCCGCATTCAGCATCTTAACGGGAGAATACTTACTCTGGTTCTTTCTGGAATCCCCCGCTTTGGTCTTGAGGAAGTTGATGACGTTGGAATCCTTGATTGAGGATGTGGTAACGTAGATAAAGCCGTCTTCTGTAATAGCGATATTGTTGAACTCGGTGGAAACGTTGGTAACGCTAAGTTCTCTCTGCTCATCCGTCTGGAAACGTCTCCAGATGATCTGCCATGCGGAAAGCGAAACCGCCTGAGCACCGATAAATCCTGTCAGCTGGCCTTCGGAGGTCATTACTATGATACCTTCGTAGGTCGTTGATGAGACTACGAAAATTCTTCCGTACTGGTCGACCGCCACGGCAACCGGCTTATACACGGCGTCATCGTCGAACAGTGTGCTCTCAGGCTGAGGGATTATGCGTTGGTAGTTGCCCTCTTTGTCGAAGGTAACTATACGGTTTGCGTCGGTGTCGCAGACGTAGATGGTGTCGTCCGTCACAAATACACCGGCCGGGTTGGTCAGCTCGTCGTCAATACCATACTCGTTTACAAATGTTTCGATGGTGAACTTGAGCTTATAGTAGCGGTCAAGCACCACAATACGGTTGTTCTTGGCATCGGCTATATAGACATTGTTATCGGCATCGACCTCAAGGTCTTTGGGGTCGGAGATCGCCGTTTTAAGTCCCATATAATCCGAGTCAACCGTCATCAGCGGGGTATATGCGTCAGGAGAGCTGAGCGCGAAACCGCCGATACTGTAGGTGTAAGTCTGATACGGCTTTGCAGCACTTACGGGGAGCGAGAACAGCATGACGATCACGAATACGAGACATATAATAGATGTAACCTTTTTCATTTGTTTCTCCTCCTCTCTTTAGTCTTTCATACCGCTGGAGCCGTAGGTTTCGATGATGTTGGACTGGTTGATAACGAACACCGTGATAGGAACCAGCATCATTATAACCGTTGCAGCTGCGCTGGCACCGGCACGCTTGATACCACCTGCGGTGATCTGGGAAATTGCGTAGTTGAAGGATTTCAACTGCTCGGAATGAATGTATATGGAAGCGCCTGCGTTCCACAGATCCTGGAAGCTGTAAATGATCAGCGTCAGCCATGCCGGTTTGACCATAGGCATTGCGATCGTCCAGAATGTGCGGAACTCGCCTGCGCCGTCAATACGTGCACTCTCAAGCACGGAATCCGACACGTTGGTATCCATAAAGTTTTTCATCAGGTAAAGCCCCAGCGTTGTGCAGAACGCGGGAATGATGATCGCCCAGTAGGTATCTATCCAGTGGAAGACACTCATAATAATGAAACGGGTAACAGCGGTAACGGTGGCGTGGAACATCAGCGAGGTACGCACCAGCTTGAACATCCACTTGTGACCGGGGAATTTGATCTTCGCCATGGCGTATGCGCACATGGAGGCGCAGAACAGATGTCCCACAGTACCGGATACTGATGTAAACACTGTGTTGAATATGTACCGTGTGAAGGGCACCCAGGAAGTGTTCATAAGGTTGAACAGATCCTTGAAATTCTTGAACGTCGGGCTTGTAACAAAGAAACGGGGCGGGAATCTCCACAGCTCGTCAAGCGGCTTGAGCGACTGCATGACAACATACAGCATGGGGAGAAACATGAACGCGCCGAGTATGGCAAGAATAATGGTAATACCGGTATCGCCGCCCACTGAACGGGCAAGTACGACTTTATGCTTTCTTGTTCTCAGTTTTGCCATCTTACTGCCCTACCTTCGAAAGAACTTTACGCACTATGCCGTTGGCTCCTATCATTATTACAAATAGTATAACAGCGATAGTGGATGAGTAACCGTATTCAAGTCGTTGACTTCCGTAGTCCTCGAGATGGTGCATTATTGTGTGCGCGCAATAGTCGACGGACGGGAATCCGCACAGCGCGGTAACAATTCCGCCAAAGCCGAACGACTGTGTAATGGACATGACCGCACCGAACATAAGGTGCTGCTGCATCTGAGGAAGCGTTATGTACCACAGCTCCTGCCAACGGTTTTTGACGCCGTCCACCGCACCGGCCTCGTAAAGCTCCTGACGGACGCCCTGCAAGCCGGCGATGAATGATAGGAACGAGGTACCCAGCGAGGTCCACAGTGCAACGACTATACACAGCGGCATTACGTATTTTTTATCCTCAAAAAACTGGATTTCCTTATCGATAAGCCCCAGCTGGAGCAGCCATGCGTTGACCCAGCCGTAGGAGTCACCCGAGAACAGCGTACCCCAGATAAGGTACACCTGACCCGAAATGGAAGGTGCGTAGAATATCAGGGTAACGATAGCTCTGATTTTTGGGGACAGCTCATTGATAAACCAAGCGACCAAAAATGACATAAGGTAGGACGCCGGGCCGACTATAACCGCGAACACGAACGTGTTCTTGCAGCAAAGCAGGAATATGTCGTCGTCAAGGAACAGCCGTATGTAGTTGTCAACGCCGACAAAGTTGGGTATCTGCATCATATTGAAGTCGGTGAAGCTGATTACCACCGACAGCAGAACCGGCGTGACTGTGAATATAGTGAACAGTATCATGTAAGGCGCGATAAGCAGATAAGCTACCTTATTGCGCTTCATTTCCTTCCATATCCACTCACGGCGAGTCATATCCTTGCGGGAAACCGCTTTCTTTTCTGCCGTTTTCTGTGACATGTGCTCTTTCTCCTTATATAGATTTCTTCATTAATATTATATATCAGTCCACATACGAGTTAAGGGCGTCAGCGGCGTCTGTCAGGTACTGACGAATGTAGTACAACGCCGTAGCGGTTTCCTTGACATATTCATATGCTTCGTAGGATGCACAGCCTCTTGAGCTTCTTACCGAAGCAATTTCCTCGGAGGCAATGGTCCCGCTCGGATCAACGCTTGCAATAAGGGCGGCATACTTTTCTGCCAGAACCAGCATAGCAGCGGCTTCCTTGTTTTTCAGAACCGATCTTGTATCCTTGACGATCTCGTCATAGCTTGCATTGTAGCCAGATGACTTTTCAAGCGTTTCAAGCAGAGTGGTTATCTGATCCATACGCTTGCCGGCCTTGGTCTGACCCGTTTCAAGGGTTTCAAGCTTGAATTCCTGACGCTTTTTGGTTATTTCCTTATTGATAGTAGGAATGTAGCTGAGCAGCTCGGTAACGGGGTTGGCCTTGTCGTTGTATGCGGACAGGAAGGCGAAACGTGTGTAACGCCCGATAATGTAGGAGCCGGGATAGTTGGGAATGGAAGCAAGATTGCTGAACTGAAGGGCCACATTCCTGTACTCCTCAGTTGTCCAGGGCAGACTGGAAAGAGCGTTGAGGTTTGCGGTGGAGTGCTTTGCGGAGTCACCCAGAATGGCAACCATTTCATTTGCATAATCGCTCTGGCACTTGGCACCGACATGCCATGTCATAAACGACCATGCGTTTTCGACATTACTGCATCCGCTTATCATAACGATAGCGGAAACGGTGGAAACGGACACATTATTTATATTACCGTCAGCATCCTCAATACCGGGCAGCGGAACGAACTGCCACATACCGCGTATTTCGGTTGCATAAACGACCAGCTTATTGTAGGTAGCGATGTAGGAGGCGATACCTATGGGCATTTCACCGGTACGGAAACGGTTCTCAAAGTCGTACTTGTAGGGGAAGGAATACATGGTAAACATGTTACACATGGTCTGGAAGGAGTTAAGCGCGGTGTTGGAATCGAGGTTGATTCTCATACCGTCGTCGGCAAACAGCGTTCCGCCCATCTGATACAGGAATATCTTGTAGTCAGTTGAAAGACCTATCTGCATGTTCTGCGACTGTAGCACAGGAACAGCCTCCAGTATATCGTCCCATGTCTTGGGTATCTCGAGGTTAAGATCAGCCAGAATATCGGTACGGATGAACATCATGGGGAATGACTGATTCTCGGGCAGGCCGTAGTAATGGTAGTCCCCCTCGGCGTCCTCAATACCAAGCACCAGCATTGCCGCCTCGTTGAACTGACGCGTCTCCTCGTTGATCGCCAGGTCATAGAAGCCTTCGCAATTCTCGATTTCCATCAGCGCACCGCGGATAGCGTAGTTGATAACGTTATCCTCACCGAGTCCGATATAGACATCAGGACCGGCACCGGACAGTATGGAGGGCAGCAACGTCGAGCCGGCAACCAGCTTGAGGTTTACGGGGACGTTGTACACTGGCGTGAAGTCATTATTAATAAGGTTGCGAACCACCTGAGCCTGGTCACGACCGGTAGCCAGCCAGACCTCGACGGTATCTTCTGTATCGACATCCTCGCTTGTAGCGCCCATACGGTTGTAGTTACGCACAAAGCTCATGAAGAAGCTGGACATCTCGTGCACAAAGGACTGGAAGAAGTTGGGCTTTGCCTTGGGAATAGCCTCATCAGAGGACTGGATCACGATATAGTCAAACTGAACCGGCTGCGTCTTGACATCGCTGAGCAGTGTACCGAGCGTACCGAGGTAGCTCTTGAGCTGGTCAAGGTTGCGGGCAATCTCGTCCTCATCGCCGTGCATACGGCGGAGCAGGACCACGATCTTGTTCAGCGTAGCCGAGTTCGTACTCTTAACGCCGGCAGTCGCCGCCATGTCGTTGGCGATTCCCTCAAGTATGTCAGCCTGACGCTTGAGATCGATAATAGTATCGGGCATTATACGGTAGAAACCGTAGTCGCGGTACTTATCGGGATTTGCACCGGTCAGCTGAAGAATATCAAGGTAATCGCTGTTGATAGCCTCAAGTGACTCGTTTATCTGACGCACGACATCGCCCATGGAACCGAGCGTTACCTCAAACTTGATGTTGTATGTCACACCGGCTTCAAAGTAAAGCTCAATGTCATGATAATCGGTCGACAGCTTGCCGTTCTCGTCATATTGCTTGGTTATGTACTGGACCGCTCCGCTCTGCCAATCGGTAGAGTAGTTGAACACCAGCTCGGTCGCCTCCGTGAAGGGTATGCCGTTGTAATATCCTTTAGCTCCGGGCTCAAGGCCTTCACTGTAGATATACAGTGCGCGGGAAGTGTAAACACCGTCAAGCAGGTTCTGGCGGAAACGGGTCACGATGTTGTACATACCCGACGAATTCACCCTGAAGGTGTATTCAAGCGCCTGCCCCGAAGTCTGCCACTTGTCTCCGCCGATGGTGTTAAGCACGGTATGAGCTGTGCTGCTCGGGGAGTTGATAGCGCAGGTCCTGTCCTCGACGGGGTATACAGTCTGTGTGGTGGAAGCACTCGGGAACTCAGCCTCGAGCTTGACGCGGTCGGTACCCTTGGACTCACCGGCATACTTTGCGCTGTAATCGGCGTAAGAGGTAAGATCGGTGTGCGGGACGAGGCGTATGGACTTTATGGAAGCCGGCTCGTTGGTGGATTCAAACGAGACCGAATGCTCACCCTTTGTGAACACAAATTCAAAGCTCTCGGCATAGTATCCGTCGACATCCTTCATCTCAAAGGTGCACCATTTGGGCGCCTGCTTCATGGAATTGCGGATCTCGTTGTCATCAACGTCGATCTTGAAAAAGCGTATGACGTTTTCCTCAACCAGCTGCGCGTTGTCTGACGTCCAGACCTCGGGGATGGTGTAAATTATGTACGTACCGTCCTCGCGGGTCTCTGATCTGGCTTCAATACCGGCAGCCGCGGCGTTTTTCAGCAGCTCGTCGGCGCTCTGCTTTTTGCCGACTTTAAGCTCGCCCTCCGTGTAAACGCTCTTCCAGACCTTGGGCATGGTGATATACCGTGCCTCCGAGAAAGGAATCGAGTTGTCAATCCGGAAGATACGCTGCACAGAGGAGGACTTGCCCTCATTGGGGTAATACTCCACAATTATGCTGTATTTCGCGGTTTCGGGGATAGTGACATTCCATGTCACGATACCGTCGCCGGGTGTATAAAGGGCTTCAACACCATCGTAGGTTCCTACGCTGACCTCGGCAGTGGTGTTGTCCTTATCATAGTCGATGCCTTTAATGGTAATTTCATCTGTGGCACGCTTGACATCGGAATACTTCTGACGGTATTCCTCATACGAAATTGCGTTAAGCTGCTCTTTTACATCTGCAATAGTCTTGTCCGTGACGGACTGTGACGCAGTATCCTCAGCCGAGGCGACTACCATGCCGCCGGGGATAAGGAACAGTACTGCAAGGAAAAGAGCACATAACCTTTGAAATTTCGTTCTTTCCATTGGGTTGTTCCTCCTGCAATTTTTAGGCCGTGTCCGGAAAGTGACTCGGCCGTTTGGGCTTTATGCCGGGGATTGCTCCCCGTCGGGGTTCGCCGTGCTGACCACGGTCGGCTGCCGCCGAGAGTGACTTGAAATTTCTTTGTGTAAAATGCCCTATCGGCAAACTGCCGCGGACGCCTCACACCGGCAACAAGCCATTTCGGTTCGCACAGCGAGGGGACCGAACGCATTTTTGCCCTGAAGTGATAGAGTAATAATACCATATCGGCGGTGCGTTGTCAAGCATAGTTTTTCTTTAATATTATTATATAAATACTTGAAAAAACATAACTTTTCCATTGGTTTTCCCTGTGTCTTCCATGGAAAACTTTGAGATTAGTGCAAAATTACTTTCAGGCAGGCAGTTGACGTCAAAAAGGTAATTTTAATTTACTCATTTTCCGCATAATTGCGTCGTATCAGCCCCGTATATGCTCAAATTTCTGCGTGTTTTTGGTATATTTTTTTCACATTTTGCGTGTGGTAATTTTTATTTACCTGACCGTTTTCGATTAATTGCAGGCGCAACCAATTGCCCGTCATTTCAGTTTGTGAAATCTGCACAATTTTCGGGCTGAAATTTCTACACCTTCATTCACATAAAATTTTCCGGGAATTTTGTTGGAATTTCCTTATTATCACCTAAAATATCTATTATTATCCAATTGTTCGCACAGTCTTCACACAGAATACAAATAATCCGGGCATGTTCCCCGTCCCGTTCGGAACAGGTGGACATGTCCGGACATTTCACAGGCAAAGCCTCATGCCCCGGCAACTTGACGCTGTGGCGGGGCCTTGCGTGCATACGTTCAGTGCTTATGGTCACATTCACAGCCGCAGCAGTGCGGCTCGGCTTCGGGAACCTGCTTGTCAATTCCCTGCTTTTTGTAATAGTCGGCAATAGCGGCCTTGATAGCCTCCTCGGCCAGCACCGAACAGTGAATTTTTACGGGAGGCAGTCCCTCCAGCGCCTCGACGACCGCGGCGTTGGTCAGCTTGAGCGCATCATCAATGCTTTTGCCCTTGATAAGCTCGGTCGCCATGGACGAGGTGGCAATTGCGGCGCCGCAGCCGAATGTCTTGAACTTGACGTCGGTAATAATTCCGTCGTCAACCTTGATGAACATCTGCATTATATCTCCGCATTTTGCATTGCCGACCGTGCCTATGCCATCGGCGTTCTCTATCTCGCCCACGTTGCGGGGGTGAGTAAAATGATCCATTACTTTTTCACTGTAAAGCATATTTATAACTCCTTTCTTATATTAGCATTCAGCATTTCCGGGGTAGATCGGACTCATAGCGCGAAGCTGTGTCACAACCTCCCGGACAGTTTCGATTATTCTGTCGACCTCCGCCTCGGTATTGGCGTGCGACAGCGAAAAGCGCAGCGAGCCGTGTGCCATTTCGACCGGCAATCCGGTTGCCAGCAGCACATGAGACGCCTCAAGCGACTTGGACGAGCAGGCCGAGCCTGTCGACGCCGCGATTCCCTTTATATCAAGCCACAGAAGCAGACTCTCGCCCTCAACATATTCAAAAGACACATTGACATTGCCGGGCAGACGCTGTGTAGGGTGTCCGTTAAGATGTGAGTGAGGAATTTCGCACAGACCGGCAATCAGTCTGTCGCGCATTGCGCGCACACGGTCCATATCGGCCAGCCTTTTGTGTGCGACGGTCGCCGCCTCGGCCAATCCGACAATGTAAGGAAGGTTTTCGGTTCCTCCGCGCTTGCCTCGCTCCTGGCCTCCGCCGTCGATAAGATTGGCAATACGCACGCCACGGCGTATATACAGCGCACCTATGCCTTTCGGAGCGCCCAGCTTGTGCCCCGAAAGTGACAGCATATCCACGCCCAGCTCGTCCACCGTGAACGGCAGAGCACCGTATGCCTGAACGGCATCGGTAAAGCACAGCGCGCCTGCATTATGCGCAATTTCCGCTATCTGCTTAACCGGCTCGATAGTGCCGATCTCGTTGTTGGCAAACATAACGGCCACCAACGCCGTGGTATCGTCAGCCTCGCGCCGGAGCTGGTCGAGATCGACAAGTCCGGTGCTGTCTACATCGAGGTAAACAATGCTGAACCCCTCACGTTCGAGGGATTCGCAGGTGTGCAGTACAGCATGGTGCTCAATTTTGCTGGTAATGATTTTTTTTCGACCGGGCTTTGCCAGGTGAGCCGCGCCCTTGATAGCCCAGTTGTCCGACTCAGAGCCGCAGGAGGTGAAATAAATCTCCCGTGCGGTGCAGCCGAGCGTTGCGGCAATACGGTCGCGAGCCGTGTCAAGCAGCTCCTTGGCAAGCTGTCCCTCGTGGTGCAGGCTTGACGGATTTCCCCAATAGGTGTTGAACACGGGCAGCATTGCGTCCACGACCTCGGGCAGAACGGGGGTCGTCGCCGCATTGTCGGCATATATTCTGTTTTGATTTTGTTCGTTCATATGAATTGCCTCTTTTTCGGTCATTTTATCGCTAATATTGTATACCAAATTCGTGTATTTTTCAATAGCAGTTTTCAATTTTTCGCAAAACCGTGATTTGCGACGCAACATGTACTGTCTTGTTATATTTTTATGTGATTTTTATACAAAAGCCGGCGTAGCTGTTATACACGAATGAATATGTCTATATGCAAAATTTCCTGTTTTTCTTGACAAAGCACCGGCATTGGTTTAAAATAAATTATCTTAAATAATATAACGAGGACGTAATGGAGTACACAAAGAGAATGACCGCTGCCAGAGATAATTTCCTGGCCGGCTACAATTGCGCTCAGTCGGTACTGCTGGCTTTCGGAGATGTCACGGGCCTTGATGACGACACCGCGGCTCGGCTTGCATCCTCTTTCGGCGGAGGAATGGCACGTATGCGGGAGGTCTGCGGGGCAGTAAGCGGAATGTTCATGGCCGCAGGACTGATTTTCGGCTACGGAACTCCCGAGGTGGGCGACATAAAAGCAAGACACTATGCCTTTATCCGTTCGCTTGCGGACGAATTCAAGGCTATGTACGGCAGTATAATATGCCGAGAGCTGTTGGCAGGAATTGAAACCACACCGGGTGGAAACCCCGAAGCCCGCACGTCTGCATATTACAAAAAGCGCCCGTGCGCACAGTATATTGCCGCCTGCGCAGGCATACTCGAACGGCATCTGGACGAACATACCGGGCAGAGCCAACAAATTTTATATAAAACCGAGGTGAACAATAATGCTTAAATTTTTCAAATTCCGGTACATATTGACCTTGGCAGTGATACTGGCAGTATGCTGTTTTATTGTATCCTGCGGCAAAAACAGCGGTTCCAAAGATGATACCTCCGATACAGGCACCGTCTCATCCTCCACACAGCAAACTACCGCTCCACCCGACGCCGGCTTAGATATAGACTTTGACTCGCAACACGATTTCTGCATAGTCAAAGACGGTGCTGCGGCCTGCCGTATCGTGTGTACCGCCGGAGCCTCCTCGTCCGATATTACGCTGGCATCGACAATAGTCAGCACGGTCAGTGAGGCAACCGGCGTGACGCTTGAGGTGGTCAGCGAGTGCGGCCCCGATACCGAATACGAAATAGTCGTCGGCCTTGGCGTTTATGACAAGGCATCGCAGCTATACGAGCGCGTGACCTACGGACAATGGTCGGTAGCTACCTGCGGCCGCAAGCTGATAGTTTTTGCCACCGACACCTCGTCATTCACCGGTGCGGGAAACCGGCTCCGCCGCTACCTGTCGGGAGCGGACAACGGCTCGCTGGTGCTGTCATCAAAGATCATGGGCACCGAAACAAGCACTGCAATACCGGTTTACATACCAATCATCGAGCCGGGGCTTTACCCCGCTTACATACAGAATGTCGGCGGCCCGGATACATTGAAAAAATGCACTCAGGTTGCTTTCAAAAGTGTCAACTCAGTTGTGTATCCGCAATATATATCACGGCTTGAAGCGCTGGGCTACGAAAAAATCTCCGAAAACGAGATAAGCCAGAACCTTTTCACGACGCTGGTCAAGGACAAGCATATGCTGACTGTCGGGTATCTTCCGACAAGCCGCCTTATGCGCGTTATTTCCGAGCCCGCGTATGATACTTATATCGGGGATCTGCTGTCCGGTGAAAGGACCGGCGCCGTCAAGGTGATGCAGGTGCGCGACCCCGAGCACGGGCACCCCGGTGCGTATGTCATAACGCTGGCAGACGGCCGGTATTTCCTGTATGACACCGGCTACGGAGCAACAAGCGAAACGTCAACCGCGCCCCAGCTTATGGAGTATATGCGCAAAAACAACATCTTCACAGACGGAAAAGTCCACATAGCCGGTATATTCATCAGTCACCCGCACCCTGACCATATGGGCGGCATTACGCATCTGGCAAGCGCCTACGCCGATGAAATCGTCTGTGACGCCGTAATGTACAATTTTGTCTCAGTCGACATGCAGAGTGTGATGAGCGACAGTACACTTATACAAAATCAAGTCTCAATCAATCATGCGGCAGAAAAGCTGGGCGCCAAGGTGTACTGCGTCCGTGGCGGACAGAGCTTTACGCTGTCGGGAACAGTTTTCAGCGTGCTGTTCACTCCCGATGAGCTGGGTGACTATCCGCTGACCGGAAAGAACGCCAAGGGCGAGAGCGATACCAACTATGATATGAACAATTCGTCGGTTATACTCACCATGAGCGAACAGGGGCAGAGCGTCACATTCACCGGCGACTGCCGCGGCGGTGAAGCGGCAAAGGTCCGCACGATGTATTCCCGCGGATTCCCCGGAGACATCATGACGGTGGCACATCACGGGTACAACGTAGTAGCAACGCTGGAGCTGTATAAGCTGGCACAGCCAAGCGTTCTGCTGTGGCCGATACGTCAGGACGACGCTGAAGTCTCGCGATCGTTTGTAAAACAGCTTCAGGCAGCAAGCTATGTCAGTGAGCATTATTACGAGGACGAACAGGTCGAGCTGACGTTGCCATATACACCGAAAGGGTAAAAGCACACATCTGTGGCTCTGCTGCACCAACACAAAAGCTACTTATCGGTTAAAGATGTTATCATCATTTCGTCTGCGCAGACACGGAATGTTGCGCCGGATGTTTGAAGAAACGCCTGTAAAATAACCGGGCTCCGACATAACAACATAAAGATCCCCGGCTCAAAATGAGCCGGGGATCTGCGTTTTATTCAGCTTACCAGGCAACGGGGGTAGTTTCACTTGCATCTGCATAATGCCAGCAACCGCTCTTTGCAGTATCGCTGTAGTAATACAGTGTAGCTGTAATTGTCAGAGCAAAGTTGTTGGAGGGATGCACGTTGATGCGGCTCCAGTGATCCTGGTATGTTAAGCCCTTATAGTATACGCTCTTGAGCGAATTGCAGAACGCAAACGCATTTTCACCGATCGTATCGACCTTGGACCCGATCACGACCTCTGTCATGCCGGTGCAGTTGTTAAAGGCGTAAGCCTTGATCTCGTAGACCGTATCGGGAATGATCAGCGACTTGATGGCAGTACAGCCGTCAAACGCATGTGCGCTGATTGTATCAAGTCCTGCACCGATGCTTACAACAGACAGTCTGGAGCAGTTTGCGAACGCATAGTCACCAAGTTTGACCACCGAGTTGGGCAGTGTGACCCATGTCAGAAAGCTGCAGCCGTCGAAAGCATGTGCGCCGATAGTGGAAAGCCCGGTATTGAGCGTCACGGAATCCAGCTTCTTGGCACCGTAGAAGGCGTAATCGCCGATAGCGGTAACAGAAGAAGGAATATTGAACGATGAAACCGTCTTGCCTGCGGGATAAGCAACAAGAGTTGCGGCAGCACCGCTTGCGTTGAGCTTGTAAAGCACGCCGTCAGAGACGTAGAAATATTTGCTGGAGGTATCGGCCAGCTTGAACTGTGTCAGGTTGACACAGCCAGCGAAGGCGGAAGGACGGACGTCGGTAATCGTAGAAGCAACGCTGTACTCAGTCAGCGCTTTGCCGGCAGGGAACGCAACTATTGTCTTGGCGTCCTTGGTATAAAGCACATCGTTGACCGAGGTGTAATACTTATTATCGGCCTCAACCGTGATAGAGTTGAGCGAGGTGCAACCAGCAAAGGCACCCTCACCGATTGAAATAACGCTGGCAGGCAGGTAGATGGACTTCACAGTCGTATTGCCCGCAAACGCACCCTCGGCAATAGCGGTAACATTCTTACCGTCGGCATTGGTGGAATAAATTATGATCTCGGTATCAAGGCACAGACCGGTACCCGTGACGGTCAGAGTGCCGTCCGCATTCTGCGAATAGGACAGGCCGAGCGAGCCGGTAGCGTTAGTGTAGGAATCCGAGTAGTTGTACTTGCAGACCGAGCAGGTGTGAACCGTATAGCCCTGAGTGGTCTTTGTAGGTGCGATCACGCTGTCCACAAACTTGTGCCCGGCAGCGGCGATCTTCTGGGTCTCGCTTGTACCGCAAACGGTGCACTTACGTGTCTGGATGCCCTCTGCGGTGCAGGTAGGTGCTGTGGTCGTTTCCCACTCACCGTATGTATGAGCGGCAAGGGGGGTGGGGGTGTCGACGTACTGATCGCCGCAGTCACACATGTGAAGCGTGTAGCCCGCAGCAGTACAGGTAGCCGGATAAACGGTATCCTTATAGGAATGAACATGCGCGGTAGTTGTTTCGGGCGGTGTGGTCTGAGGTTCAGCGGTAGTCGTATCCGGTGCGGAAGTTCCTATAATAGACGGATTGTCGTTGCCCTTACAGGAGGCCAGCGTGAGCATCATGACCAGTGCCAAAACAGGCAGCGCCAGACGTAAAATTTTGTTTTTCATAATATCTCCTTATACTTTCTCATGAGATTGTTTTTTGAGACAGAGCCGATAACCGGGCATTATCAGCATGGCATAGTATATCATACCTCGAATTTTTTTTCAAGGGAATTCAAAAAAATATCACGGTTATTTCGTAGAAAGTTAACAATTTGGGCAATATATCTCCGGCAGATCGCAGGAAACAGGGATTTTTTGCCTCTTTCTGGCAGCGCAGCATTATTTATAATTGATTTTAACCGTGATATGTGGTACAATAACCATAAACAAACGCAAGGAGGATATTTTCGTGATACACTCAACCGGAAGCTATGCGTCATCTGACGGGCGCAGCACTATAATCTACAGCCTTTGGGCACCGGAAACTCCGCCGCGCGCCGTGCTTCAGATAAGTCACGGAATGTGCGAATATATAGAAAGGTATGCCGCCTTTGCCGAATACCTCACCGGGCATGGCTTTGCCGTTGCCGGAAATGACCACATCGGACACGGACGCAGTGCCGCGGCAGCAGAGGAGCTCGGATATATCCCGCGTGCGGCCGGCGGTGATGCACTGGTGGCTGACCTGTGGACGCTGACCGGCATCATTAAACAAAAATACCCCGGTCTGCCGTATTTTCTGCTGGGACACAGCATGGGGTCTTTTATAGCACGGCTGTATCTGGCGGCGCATGGCGAAGCACTTGACGGTGCGGTCATAATGGGCACCGGCGGTCCGGGCAATCCTACCGGTCCGGCAAAATTCATGGCCCGGGCCGACGCTACATTTCATTCCGGGCACCATCGTTCGTCCTTCATAAATGATCTTGCCTTCGGATCCTACACCAAGCATTTCGGCAAGAACGCCACACAATACGACTGGCTGTCGCGTGACGAGGACAACAAGCGGCGCTATGCTGCCGATCCGTTCTGCACCTTCACCTTTACCGCAGACGGATTTTATACCTTGTTTGACATGCTCGGAAGGGTATCGGACAAAAAATGGCCCGAGATGCTGCCGAAATCGCTGCCGGTGCTTATGGTCAGCGGTGCCGACGACCCTGTCGGAGACTATGGACGCGGTGTGGAAAAAATATACCGGCGCCTGACTGCGGCGGGACTGACAGACGTGACGCTGCGGCTGTACCCCGAGGATCGCCACGAAATACTCAACGAGATCGACCGCGACCGGGTATATGCCGACATTTTAGCATGGTTTGAATCAAAGCTGAACAAAAGCAAGGATAATTAAAACATGGTAGATAACATCAGAAAAACCACCGGGCGGGTGCTTGCAGTTGACTTCGGAGACACGCGGACAGGTCTTGCCGTATCGGACAGCGGGCGGTTTCTGGCATCCGGGCTGGGGTATGTATCACCCGGCGGAATAGTAAAGACAGCTGATGCGGTAGCCGTGCGGGCGCGCGAGCTCGGCGTGAGTGCGGTCGTGGTGGGACTTCCTGTCAATATGAACGGCACAGAGGGGGCGCGCGCGGGGCGCTGCCGCGAGTTTGCCGATCTGCTGGCCGAAAGACTGCCCGGAGTCGCCATTGACATGGTTGACGAGCGGCTGACAACTATGGAAGCGGCGCGTTACCTCAACGCCACCGACACACGCGGCAAAAAGCGAAAAGGGGTAATTGACTCGCTTGCGGCCGAGATAATTCTGCAGAGCACGCTTGACAGACTGAAAAACGGAACATAAGTGTCAGTAGCCCGACACTTGACAGTCCCGGTAATGCGAATCGTTGCCGATATAAAAACGCAAAACAGCACCTGAATAGAAAATTCAGGTGCTGTTTTTTTAATACGGTCAAGCCTTGTTTTTGTCCGTAGGCCGGCATACCGGGGTCAATCTGACACAAACATTTTACGGATCATGTCAAGGGTCTGCTCGGCAAGCTGATAGCCGCCCTCATGTCCGACAAAACCGCTTGAAACATAGCCCGAATAATGTCCGCCGCGCTCAGCCTTCTCGGTCGGGAGATAGCCCAGTCCGTCGCAGGCAAGCTGTATCAGAAAAGTCTGACAAGCCGCACTTCTTGCACGGATTATGTTGGCAAAGTCGAGAAACAGCTCAAAAGGACTGCTTGCTATGGCGATATCCCCGAGCCGGACGACATGCACCTCGGTGCTGACCGTAGTTACTGTCTTCTGCATATCATAACGCTCTGCAATACCGGCGCAGACATGCATACGTGCGCTGTCAACAAAATTGAGCGCGGATTTGTCGTGGGTTTGCACAAACTCACTGAGCTTTGCACGGGCCTCGGCATTCTCCTGCTCGCTCACGCGGCGGAGAGGAAGCGCCAGATCCACCGCAATATGCTCAAATTCAGCCTGATCCACAAGCGTCTGCTTATCCTCCTCAAATACCGCGATGACCTCAGACGCAATACGGCGTCCTATCTTCCATGAGCCGCGGATATCGAACATTGACGGATCTGCGTGACGGACCGGAGGATCGGAACGAATGACATTCGGGTCCTCGATGGGAGTTTCCGGCTCAACCCAACGGATAAGATCTCTCGGGCACTGATCTCCGGCCGGCGCACAGAGCGCGAGCACCTTAAAGTCCTCCCCGAAGTGCTCACGAAGCAGGATCTTTACCTTGCCCCAGTAATCTGAGGAAATGAAATAGCGCTGTTCAAGCACCTGCGCCGGGCAGGCGATGTTAATGACTGCGCCGGTCGGCTTTTTTGCCTCATCATATGTAAACAGCAGCTCAATGCCGTTGTCATTACCGCCCTCAAGGGCAAAGAAATCCTCGGTTGCAGTGTCACCCCACATTTTCGCGCTGCCGTCCTTATAGCAGACACGACGGCACATGCCGACTGCAGCGCGGCCAAATGCCGCAGAGTAGTACGCCGGTCTGCGCCCTCTCCATGCCGCGACGATGATATCCGCCAGTCTGTCCGCAAGATAGAGCGCCGCCTCGTCCGGCTCCATTAGACAATCCGTTTTGATATTGCCCGCACCGAACATGGGGGCACTTTCAAGTCCCAGATATTTGTTCAACGCATCGAGTCCCAGCTCGCGTTCGGAGGAGTACAGAAGCGAGTTATGTGTGTGTGTCGCAGAAATAATTATCTTGGAAGTATCGACGTCCGGCTCCGCAGCCTTGACTCTGTGACGGACCGCTCTTATAAGATCGCAAAAAATATGCGTTTCATCTACAGAGCATATTATCGTCTGTTCATCACCCGCCTCAATGGCGAGCGCGGTTGCCGTCACCGGCGTCTCAACATACTGAGAAATACGGTCATAGAACTGTCCCGCAAGACGGATGCGCCTGCCTTCCGGTGTTATACTGCCCTCTGCCCAGCCCAGTTTTATTGTTTTCTTCATAATGCAATAAATCCTTTATTTAATGAATCCTGATGAGGTCGCATGATACGGAAGATCCCATGAGGTTATTCTTGTCGCCGAGTTGTAGTACTCCCTGACGTGAAGCTGATTGATCAGATAATAATTATATGTGAATTTCTCCAGATACACCGGAACAAGTGCATCGGAAGTGGTGAAGAGCGCTATCTCAGGGTCTATTGCGGCATATATCGCGTTTGTTCCGCCGACACCGCCGTGGTGAGCGACCTGAACAATATCGCTCTTGAGATAAGAGCCGAATATCTTGGCGGTCAGGTTGTTCGGATCCTCCTGCGCGTCGCCGAGGAACATGATACGCTCGCCTGCAATATCCACACTGAATATGAGCGACGAATTGTTCCAGTTCTTGCTTGACGCAATGGTACGGGTTTTTGTTACATAGTCCTCATGCGTATAGAATATTTCAATAACCGCATCGCCGATATTATAGACATGGCCGGTGTGCGCCTTATACATCGGAGTACCCTTGTAATAATTGCTCACCTGCCCGAAAAAGCGGGAGTATGCGTTCTTTTCGTCATTGGAAACATTTGAATCGCCCTCGGACGGGAAATTGAGAATTATGCTCTCCAGCCGGACCTGCTTTGAATAGACGGCGCTGAAGCTGCAAAAGCCGCCGATATGGTCGGAATGTGAGTGCGTGAATATCCATGCGGCGATGACAATATTGTTTTTGTCCACCGCCTGATCCAGCATACAAGCATAAAGCGCCTGGGAATATGAGCCCCAGCTGCCGTCCGAAACGCCGCCGTCGATAACAATAAAGCGACCGTCAGACAGACGTATCAGAAAACACATCAGCCCGGAATCCGCCTCAGTGCCGAGATAGGTATTGCCGTCTGCATACTTACGCCCGATCATTGTGAGCTTGGGTGTGGTAACGGCCTTACCGGTACTTGTCTCGGAGACAAAATAGTTGCTTTCCGGCTCAACTATCACGCGGGTGGTCTTGTTGGACGGGGTGTGGTAGACAGTGACCGCCGAATCGTTGCCGGTATAAACCGAAAACAGGTTGTTGTTCACCGTTCTTTGGCTGACGGATACAAAACCGCTCCGTTCCAGCTCAGAGGTGATTCCGGTATAGGTCCCGGTGTCAGTTGATGACATGAAAAGCTGATATGCCGAATCCCCGCAGTTGACTATACTGTCGGGGCGGATATTACCGAACACCGGAATCTTGCTGAGCGTCGGGACAATGGTCGTTGTGAAGCAATCCTCACTTTTAAGCGTCAGCGTTTTCTTGTCGGCACTGAGTGACTTTGTAACAAGATCGCAGAAGCGTTGGGCAAGCAGCGACATTGACGTGTCCTGCCAGCTTGTAACGACGACCTTGTTTCCGACTATCACGACTCCGAAATCGCCGTATGAAATAGAGTCAAGTACCTCTTGTGTCTGATGGTAACCGGTACGCCCCACCAAAATCTCCACTGTGCTGTCATCGTAAACACCGTCCCGGCTGAAATCATCGGTAAAAACAAAGGTTTCACCGGGGCAAAGGCCGACCAGATGCTCGCGGATCTTGATTGCGGCATCTATCTCCTCGTCAGAGGCATCATCCGGGCGGATAAGGCGGAAAAGCGGTTTTCCGTTGTCGATAAGCGTGATCTCGGATGACGGCGGCGCTGTTTCCGCCGCCGCAGTGGTGGTGGTCTGACTGCTGTCAGGGGCGTTGTTTTCGCAACCGAAGACAAGCACAGCCGCCGCAAGGCAGACAAACAATATACATATTAGTTTAATATACCTGTTTCTCATTTCAGCTCAAAGCCTCTTTCAGTTGATATCTGAGACAGCCGCCTCGATATCACTGCGTATCTTTTTGTCTATCATCTTGAAGGTAGACGAAATAGTTGTAGAGCCGTAGACATTAAGGTTATTGAGAATGGAAGTGCAGGTACCGAAGTCGTTGGCCATTGCAGTGTCGACCGCACCGCTTGCATAGGCAAGGTTGATCATTTCAATTGCCGTGGGATCCTTGGAGACTTTATAGTGAAGCACGGTACCTATGTGCTTATCAACAAGATTCTGATAAGAGAGCGCTCCGAGCGTCTCGAGGATCAGCGCGGTACGCTCGACATCGCCTGCGCTTGTGGGGATAACAAAGCCTTCCGTAGCGCTGTAAACGGGAGTTACATAGTCAGCCTGGCTTTCATCAAACTTAGGAACCACAACGATACCATACTCGGTCTCAGAGTCGCGCAGCGTCGTAACTTCGTTTGTTCCTGTTGTCAGGAAAAGCGAACGTCCTTCCGTGAACACCTGAATATAGTTGGCAATACCGCTTGTGCTAGTATATCCGGCATAGGGAGAAGGCTGCTTACCGGCGATAGCGCAGTAGGGGCTGTTGATAAAGTACTCAGTGAACTTTTCAAAGGCAGTGATATACTGTGAGGACAGACCGTTCCATACCGGCAGCCCGTCTGTGTCCCGGGTAGTCAGGGTAATACCCGAGCTGAGTATGAGGTTGCGGGAATGATTTATGTGACCGGTAAGTCCCATAATATCCTCTCCGGGAGAAAACATTCCGTCGCCGTTATTGTCTGTAGCAGCTGTCTGCATCATGGTGTATGCCTTTTCCCATGTCCACTTGCCGTCCGAAACCAGCTCATACGGATCCTCAAGTCCGTAAGAACCGATCATTTCCTTGTTGAAGCAGAAAATATAGAAGCTGCTGTAATAGATAAGATTGGCATTTCCGAATGTAATATAGCGCTTGTTTCCGATGTTGACATCGGCATTGAAGCTCTGCTCCCACCAGGGATTGGATAGGTCAAGTCTGTCCAGTTGGGTCTGATCATATATGTAGTTTTTCTTGTACAGATTCAGAGCGTTGTAGGTCTGGAGAAGTGCAAGGTCGTAAGAATCATCGCCGGATGCTATCGCAAGCTCCATAAGTCTCTGAGAGATATCATTGGTGGTTATTGTCTCTTCAAGGCGTATGCGGAGTCTCTCTTCGATGTCTATCTGACGCTGGTAAATGGTATCCTGTATCGTGTCGCCTGTTATATCGGATGCGGTCATGTTGACGATAGCCCAGGTGCGGGACGGTGTCAGAATACTGAATGTGTAGTTGTTGAAATCCTCCACGGGAATATCGGCAAGAGGATCATATGAGGTTTCCTCCGGCACGGTTTGTTCGCCGGTGGCAGAGGTAGTCGTATCATTTGTGTCATTGTTTTTGTCGGATGGATTTGTACAGGCTGTCAACAATGTAGCAACGAGAATGATAACAGCGACAAGCATAATCAAAAGTTTCTTTTTCGTTTTCATAGCGTTCCTTCCTTGAATCTGTATTTGTTTCGAAGCTTTTTGGCGATTATTCGAAACAGGATTCATTCTTATTATACACAAAGTTTTTGCATGAGTCAAGTATATTTTCAAAATTAATTTGCAATCCGGGTAAAAATATTGACGCAAATTTGTCAAAAACGCCTTGACAAAAGCTCGAAAATATGATAATCTTTTAAATAGATATTATGCTCGCTTATTTGCAAAGTTTCGAAACACGGAGGAACGCATGCCAACGATCAAAGACATTGCCGCATCTGCCGGAGTCTGTCCGTCAACGGTTTCAAAGGCTCTGCGCGGGAGCACGGATATCCAACCTGAAACAATATCCCGCATACGACTGATCGCCGAGCAGATGGGGTACGATCTCAGCCGTCTCAACAGCAAAGTCACCAACAGCAAAACTGTAGGCGTTGTCTTTGTTGAACTTAACAGTGAGTACTACAGCAATATCTTCAATAATTTCAAGCAGTTTATGGAGTCCGCAGGATACCGCGTCATAACCATAATCACCGATTTCAGGTCGGTAGAGAAGCAGCAGGATGCCATAGAATACCTGCTCAGCTGCCGTGTGAGCGGCATACTTTATCTGACAGAGGCCGCATTCAACATTGAAAAGCTCCGTGAAAGAATATCGTCATGTGGCACGGGATTTGTAATGATAACCCGTATGAGCTGCATCGACTTCTGCGACATCATAAGCGTCAACCATGCACTGGGAGCGCGCATGGCAGTAGAGCATCTGTACGGACTGGGACACCGGCGGATAGCTTTTATCGGAGAGCCCAACACCCATGCACGCGAAGATGCCTTCCGCGACACCATAAAAGAGCTGGGCATCACCCCGGACGAGGATTACATAATCGTCCGCAACGAGCGCAACTGTACAGGCGGTTATGAGGCAACAAAGGAGCTGCTCAGAAAGACGGCCGGAAAACGCCCCACCGCAATTTTCGCGGCATATGACCAGCTCGCGTACGGTGTTATGCGAGCAGTCAGAGAGGCGGGACTGCGCATCCCGGAGGATATTTCTATCATCGGTGTAGATAATAACCAGGTGTCCGATTACATTACTCCGGCTCTGACCAGCATCGAAACCACTGCCGATGAGGTCGGCAAGATAGCCGGAGAAATGCTTCTCGGACGTATACAAGGCGATACGTCCACATATCAGATGGTTTACCTCAGCCCGAGACTCTGTCCCAGAGCTTCGTGCCGTAGAATAATATAAACAAAGGAGATCTCATAATGAATAAGGTTTGTTTCACATTTGAGAACATCTCGCTGACAAAAGAAAGCTTTGACGAGCTATGCCGTGTCCTGAGAGTTCGCCTTGAGGCGCGTCGTTGCCAGGTCGGAAGCCTGGGACTGACGCTCAGCTTCGATATCCGCCCCGACATGGACTGCGACAGCTTCCATGTATATAATAATGATGGCAAGATCATGCTGGAGGCCAACAATCTCTGCACGCTATATGCCGCCGCAGGCAGACTGATGACGCTCGGCCGCTTTGACGGCGAGGGCGGCTTCACACTGCCGGCACTCCCCATAAGGCATAAAATGAAGAAGTCACTTCGCGGTATGTATCTCGCGTCGCACTTCTTTAACTATCACCACGCCGCCCCCTTTGAGGAGTCGCGGGAGATCATCGCCGACCTGGCACTGCGCGGCTACAATACTCTGATGATGATCATCGGAGTTCAGCACTATGAATCATATTCCGACCCCGAAGCGGTCGAAATGATCGAGCTGGTCAAACGAATCCTGGCTTACGGCACACTCTGCGGAATGGTACCTGCAATGGTCATGTACTCCAACACCGGCTTCAAAACCATACCCGAAGGACTTGAAGCTCAGTCAAAAATTGATGACAGCGGTCGCTACCGCCGTGACCTTATCGCCGTTTACAACACCGAGATCTGCCCCTCCAACCCCGAGGGCATGGCAGAGATCGAACGTCAGCACCGCGCGTTCTTCGAGGCATTCCGCGGTACGCCGATCAAATATTTCTTCGAATGGGCATATGACGAGGGCGGCTGTCTTTGCAAGGACTGCTACCCCTGGGTCACCAACGGCTTCATGAAGGTCGCCGAGCTTGACCGCCGTCTTATCCCGGAATACGGCTTTGACGCACAGCTCTGTATTTCCACATGGCACTTCGGGCTCGCAATGGAGAACGAGTGGGAGATCTTCTACGACAAGCTGGTTGCCGGTGAATACAGCTGGGCACCTTACATCATGACCGCGTTCCAGAGCGGAAGACTTCCGAAAGTATTTGTGGAGAGAGGCGTACCGGAGGGTGTCCGCTTCATCGACTTCCCCGACATAAGTATGTGCGGTGCCTACACCTGGGGCGGCTTTGGCGCTAACCCGATTTCTATGTTCCTCGACAACGCCGAAAAGAACTGCGGCGCAATGCACGACGGCGGCTTCCCCTACTCGGAGGGCATTTACGAAGATATCAACAAGTGGATCTGCGCAGGCTTCTACTGCGGTTACTACGATAACTCGGCTGACGCCGTCCGCGATTACATACGCTTCGAATACGGCTTGGAGGACACAGAGACGCTGCTCCGCGCCATTCAGCTCATGGAAAGCTCGCTTCCGCGAACTGTTGAGCGCAATCCCGACAAACCTTGGGCTGTCAGAATCCGTTGGGGGACGGCGATCCCTGAGGTATATCGTATCCTGACCGAGATCGAGCCTAAGGTACCCGAGGCATACCGCCACACATGGAAGTGGAGATGTCTCTATCTGCGCGCCGTCATAGATTACCGGCTCTATCTCAACCTCGGAGTCGTTAAGAATGACGAAATCGCTCAGGAATGTTACCGCGAGATTCGGGATATGTTCCATCTTGAGAACGCGATATTCCATGTCAGCACACTCTGCGACAAATGATAACCGGAGAAAAATATGAAATTCTGCTTCAAAAATAATAATATGGGCAGTGAGAGCTATGAAGTTCTCTGCCACACCGCGGTTCGTGTCCTCTCTGTGCGCGGCTCAGAGCTGCTTGACGCACCGGACAGAGATGCCTTCACAGTCACACTGCGCAAGGACGCATCCTTTAAGGACGACCGCTTCACCGTAACACCCGCCGACGGCGGCGTTGAGCTTATCGGCGCAAACGATCTGGCACTCCACGCGGCTTTTGGAAGATTCATTCTCTCCTCGGGCTTTGACGGTCGCGGCGGCTTCTCGCCCGTTGACAAAGCCATTGACTTCACGCCCAGATCGCCCTTGCGCGGAATGTACTTTGCAACTCATTTTTACAATTTTTATCATGTAGCACCAATAGAGAAGGTATATGAGGTAATAGAGGACCTTGCACTGCGCGGATGCAATAACCTGCTCGTATGGTTCGATATGCACCACTTCAATTCCATGCAGGACGAAGGCGCACAGGTTCTTGTAAAGCGTCTGCGCGCCATGCTCGGATACGCAAATAAGATCGGCATACACGGCTCGCTGACAATGCTGTCAAACGAGGCATTTGCTTCGTCGCCGGTTGAGTTGCGCGCCGAATGGGAGGCGATCGGCGGCTATCACGCCAAACCCGATGACCACTTTCACCTCGAGATCTGTCCCAGTAAAAAGGGCGGAATCGAAGAGATCCTTCGCGAACGCCGCGAAATGCTTTCGTATTTCCGCGACCTCGATATTGCCTATATCTGCTACTGGCCCTATGACCAGGGCGGCTGCACCTGCATGCAATGCCAGCCCTGGGGCTCCAACGGATTTATCAAGCTGTTGCCGCATTTTCAGGAGCTCGTTGCCGAGATGATGCCGAACGCAAAGCTCATTCTCTCCACATGGTATTTTGACAAATTCATAGACGGGGAATGGGATTCATTTTACCCCAAGCTCACTGACGGCACTATCAGGGACGTTCCCTATATCATGTCCTTCTTCTTCAACGGAGAAATGCCGAAATGCGTCGCCAAAGGGGGAGTTCCCAAGGGATATAAATTCATCGACTTCCCCGAGATAAGTATGTACTCCTGCAGCCCCTGGGGCGGCTTCGGCGCGAGCGTGCTGTCACGCTTTCTCGACCGTACAAACAAAAAAACTGCCGGGCTCTACTCCGGCGGCTTCCCGTATTCCGAGGGTATTTTCGAGGACATAAACAAGTTCATCGAGCTTACATGGTACTCAGGTCTTTACACCGATGCCGCAGATGCCGTCCGTGCGTACGTCCGCTCGGAATTCTGCGTTGAAGGAGAAGCACTTGATGAGTTAACCGACGCAATTATCCGCACCGAAACGGCTATAGCACGCGGGAAGGTATACGGCGGCGAGTCCAATCGCTATGAGATCGCAGACACAAGCGACGTTGAGTATGTATATCGGGTCCTCACAAAATACAACGCAAAGCTGCCCGAGGCTATCCGCAGCAGCTATCGCTTCAGACTGTTTTATCTCCGTGCCGTCATCGACCGCGAGCTGGTAAGCTGTGATGGGTATCCGCTCCGTTCCGAAATATGCCAGGCGGCCATGCGTGAGGTAAACGAGATCTACTTTGCCACCGACGCCACAAAGCGTTGGGTCAAGGCTCCCGTGGGAGTATAATTCAGTATTTCCCGCGCAAGCGGACAAATAAATATAACAAAAAAAGAAAGGGAAAAACATGAAACGCTTTATTTCTTTATTCCTGACGGTATTCGTAGCAATGTCAGTATTCGTCACTGTTACATACGCAGCCAATGACACTCTCGCTCCCGAGGAGCATGTTGCAAAGGCTATCTACGGTACACCAACTATTGACGGTGAGGCAGACGGCATCTGGGACTACGCACAGATCAACTATGTTACCAACGTATTCCAGAACGACGAGATCACACCTCCTTCCACCTGCCAATTCCGTGTAATGTACGACGATACCTACCTTTATTTTCTCGTTGAAGTAAAAGACGAAACCATGGGTGATGCCGAATGGGAGGCCCTTTCTCTCGGCGGCAATCTTTGGAAGAGAGACGGTGTCTCATTAACGTTTTCACCCGACAACAACCGCGATGTAACCAACGGCCAGGTTGCTCCCGCATTCTGGTTCATCATCGGCGCATTCGGAAACACGGCAAACTTCAACACTGTTCCGAGCAACGTATTCATTTCAGAGGATGAGGGCGCAACAAAGATGTTCGCTATCTCCTACCTTACCGACTATACCACAGGTGTCAATTCCGGGTACACCATTGAGCTTAAGGTCAACCTCCAGCCCCGCTACGCCGACATAAAAATGCAGGCCGGCACCGAGATCGGGTTCGATATCTACCTCAACGATAACAACAATATCATCATGTCCGCAAACCGTAACTACGGTCTGACATGGACAGGCGAAGTCAACTCCTATAAAAACAACGCAGTCAAGGGTGTGATCGAGCTGCAGGACAAGGACGTAAAATTCGAAAACGAGCCTCAGACCACCGCTCCCACAGACACCACCCCCGAAGAACCCACCACTACCGAGCCCATAGATACTACTCCGAAGGATACCACAACTGAGGCTCCAAAGGATACCACAACTGAGGCTCCAAAGGATACCACAACGGCAGTGTCCAAAGACACCACAACTGTGGCTACCAAGGACACCACCACTGCGGATCCCGGCTCCAAGGGAGGATGCGGATCTGTCGTCGCGGCATCTGCACTGATACTCGCTGTTGCTGTCTTCGGCGGAGCTGTAATTTGCGGCAAAAAGGAGAACTGATCCGTTATGTCCCTGTTTAAAATTAATTCGGACGAAACATTGTATGTGGTCTACCCCGCAGCAATAACAAGTCATGAATTTGAACAGGCGGAGACAATAATGAACCGGATACGGGCGCTTGGCGGCGTCCGCCCGGTTCTGCTTTGCGACCGCAACAAATCCCCGGAAAACATACTTCCGGACAACGCTCCGGCTATTCTCGTCGGTAACACCATCGCCACTGAAAGCCGCCGGGTCCTGTCGGAGCTGACATACGGAGAGGCCGAGCTGCGCCTGGTCGGAAGACGGGTAGTTGTTGCCGCGCATACCGACGACCTGCTCCCTGCCCTGATATCGTCTCTGGCTGACAGCATGAAGCTCGACGGCGACACTCTCATCATGGATGTTGACAAGCGCCGCATCAAGGGAACAAGATTTCTGCACAGACTGCCGCTTTGTGACGGTGGGCGGCTGATCGCCTACCGCAAGAGCTGTGATGAATGTGATATGGTGGTCCTCGCGGATACCGATGAAAATATGTACCGAGCATATCTCAATAAGCTCGGTGGGATGTTCCACATGGAATGGGAGCGCGAGCTGCACGGAAATCTCTTTGCCGCCTTCTCAGATGACACCGTGGCGATACATGTATATTACACCCCTCACAATCATTTCATACGCGCGCTGATCGAGCCGGTCTCCAATTTATATGTTCAATGCAACGAGAGCTTCAGTACCGTCACGACCCCGCAGCTTACCTTTATGGGCCGTCGCTTCGGTGATAACTTCCGCTATCTCGGCAAAGATGCCGGGGCCGGTCAGATGAGCTACTGCATCAGACTTTCCGACGGTAGCTTTTTGGTATACGACGGAGGTCTTGCAACCGACGCTTTTGCCGACGCAATATATGATGTCATGTGCGACCAGGCTCCAGATCCCCAAAAGCTCGTGATCGCCGCCTGGGTAATCACACATTCCCACGCAGACCATATCGGCGGTTTTCTCAAATTCTCCGAGAAATATTCCGATAAGGTCAAGCTTGAGCGGCTTATGTTCAACTTTCCATCCATGCAGGACGCCGAGGCGTTCCGTGAGGCCTGGAACATTCGCCTGACTAAGGAGGCACTCTACAACCGCTTCCCCGATGCAATTTTCTCCAAGCTGCACAGCGGCGATGTTGTCAAGGTCCGCGACGCCGAGATCGAAGTGCTTTACACACACGAGGATTTCGTGATTCAGTACATTTCAATGCTGAATACTCATATTTATAACAACTGCTCGCTTGTCTCACGAATGACGCTTGGGGGAACAAAATTCATGTTCATGGCAGATTCTCAGGAGGACGCCAACGCTATCATAGTGGCAATGTACGGCGATTATCTCAAAAGCGATATGCTGCAGGTCTGCCACCACGGTGGGTGCGGGGGAACTGTTCCGCTTTATGAAGCCATCGACCCCGAAGTTGCAATTTTCAGCACTACCGACGCCCTTCTCCCCGAATATCTGTCTGTCATTTACAACTATCATTTGGTATATGAACAGCACGTCCGCCAGATATTCAACTCAGCTGAAAACACCATAACCCTTCCCCTGCCCTACACTCCGGGCGAGTGCAACATTCCTCCATTCGAAGGCACTATCGTTGAAAAGCTTTCAAGCACAAAGGGATGCGTTATCAAAACCGCCAATAAGGAATCATAACCGTACAAATCAAAGGCCGCATGAGTGAAATACGCTCATGCGGCTTATCATTATTCATGCGTGATCATTATTCGGTATATAAAAAATCATCGAAGCACAGACCGTTTTCACCGATAAAATGAAGGCGGTATTCCAAAAGCGGGCGCTCCAATGGCTCTCTGTGGCGGAAGAGCTTCGGCCTGAGCACCGGAGAATGCAGTAAGATTGACGCGCTGGGGGACAGTGTCGGCGAACAAACCTTCGCTTTTCCCTACCCACAAGCACCCGGGGCTCTTTCTGCCGCAGTTTTTACCGAATTTCCAGGTTGCCGCTGGAACTGCTGACTGTAATCTTGCTTTCTCCCTTGCCGAAAACATAGATCACCTTTTCTCTCAAAAGCCCCCGTTATATGAAGTCTGCACTGCTTGCCGTATAGGCAAACACAGTGCCGCTTTCCCGGACGCTTAATTCAGCACTGTCCGATTCTACGATCTCAACATCACCGGAGCGCCAGTAGATTTCTATGCGCTCCATTTTATCCGCCTCATAAGTAAATGCGCCGGTCAGATAGTCATCAATACCGATAGAAATATTCAACCGGCATCCTGACAGCAGTACCGCAACCAAAAAGATCAACGGAAGTATTGCAAGTATTCTTTTACGGCTTTTCATGAGCTCACCTCCGGATAATAATTAAGACTGACCGTTTACGATCTTTGCATAGATCTCCTCGGGGATCATGGGAGAGCCGATCTGTCCCAGTAATCCTGTGTCTATAGTGCCGTTTGTGGCGTATTGCCGTCCGGCCTCCCGGACCAGCTCCAATCTCGGGACGGTAACGACCGCCGCCTCAGGCGCGTTAAACATTGGGCTTTCCGGGACGGTGATGATGGTGTGGTTGCATGGGAACAACAGCCTGAACTGCGCTACTGCGGGTTCAAAATTATGCGTGCTGTTGGGAAATCCGCAACCGCATATCATTATGTACTTCAGGTAGGAGAAATCCGCCTGACCGACATGCTCATAGCGGTCACCGACCTTCCGCATAGCCATGCTTGACAACGGCAGGGTACGGTCGATCAGGTTTTTAAGCATAGCGGGCATCCCATAGCCGTAAAGCGGAAAGCTGAACAGCAGAAGGTCAGACGCGAGTATCTGCTCCAGAATTGAGCGCATGTCATCATTGTGGTGGCACACACCGCCGTTTTTCATACAGGCAAGGCAGCCTGAACAAAATTCAATATGCCAATCAATGACATTAATCACCTGAATATTCTGGGGCGTCGCTTCATTCATCCCGTCCAGAAAGGCGCGGGTGATGTGCAGTGTATCGCTTTTCTCTTTTTTGGGGCTTCCGTTGAAGACAAGTATTTTCATGTTCTGAGGTCCTTCCTTGAAAAATTGACTGTGTGTTTGCGCTGTAGTATCGTCTTATAAGGTGAATTACCAGTTCCTCCAGAGACGCAGCCGCCGCAACCGCACAGACAGCCCGACAATAAACGACCGCATACGCAGTGGCAAGCAGAAAAGGAACCATGAAGACCGCCATTCCCGTCAGCTTGTTCAGATATGTATGTACAGAAGCAAACAGGCGGTATTTTACCGCTGCGATCAGATACGCCGAAATCCTTATAATCAATATGACCGCCACCGCATACCAGATATCGCCCGGCAGTGTATTCCAAAGATGCGGGGAGAGTCTGAACAGCATTACTGCGTAGAACAACAGGTCTGCTACAGGTATTGTAGTGGTTAATGATAAACTCTACCTCATCTCCGGAGGTAAGAAACATATCCGCGATAACTCCGTTAGCGTGGAGGATCTCTAAATCCGGAGCCTCTAGCACTTTACATATTAAGCTCTGATCAATCATACACCTACCCTCCTATCTCCCCCTATAATTTCTACTATCTGTGAGGAGCCCAGCACTCTACCAGAGATACGACCTCCCAGCTCCTCCTTAAGCTCCTCCTTAAGCTCCTCCGGAGAGAGGTTACTTGTATAAATCGTAGCCAGATTATTACTCACTCTGGTATTTATGATACTAACCATACGCTCTCTTACCCATTCGGAAACTCTTTCCGCTCCTATATCATCCACGATAAGGAGCTTACAATCCTTTACCATAGAGAGCACCTGCTCAAAATCCGGATCCTTATTATCGTAGTAATTCCTAAGATCCTCTAGGAAAGTAGGGAGGATATATAAAGCCCCTCATTTTCCAGCCCTGTATCAAAAGCCACCTTTCTATAGAAGATAATACTAAAAGTTTTGAAAGCCAATTGACAAAATATGTGCTGTATGTTACAATAGCAAAACAAAGAGTTCTATAATAATTAAAGGTGTCGTTATGAGAGTCATGAGTGAAGAAAAATTGCAAAAGCTCGCAGAGTTTATCAAGCAGTATGCGAGAGACAATAACGGTGCTTCCCCCGGCCTTTCCGACATCATGGATCATATGGGCATGGTCAAATCCACGGCGTATCGCTACATGCTGGAGCTTGAGCGGCGCGGTGTCGTTTCATATTCCGGCAAACGAACGCTGGAGTCGGAGCAGCAAAGAAAGATGAAATGCGGATTTCGCAGGATACCACGTGTGGGAATGCTCGTCTGCGGTACGCCCGACGAGCAGGAGCAACACATAACGGGCTATCTTGCCGTCCCCGAGGAGTGGGTAGACGGCGAATGCTTCATTCTGGAAGCATTCGGCGATTCCATGACGGATATCGGCGTGGATGAAGGGGATCTTTTGTTAGTGAAAAAGACCGGATCAGCGCTTGACGGACAGGTCATCGTGGCGCTGACCAAGGACGGCAACACGCTCAAACGGTTGCAATACGAAAACGGCAAGCCGGTGCTTTACGCCGAAAACAGCAGCTACCCCGACGAAAAGCGGATGATCCGCCCGACGGAGCTGCAGATTCAGGGCGTGGCGCTGAAGGTCATTAAGGATATAGTTTGAAAATCTCACCATAAGAGAGGCAGTCAGGTGGAACAGAATAAATATCCCCCCGCAGAACTAAAGTACGGTGAAAACCTTATTGCAATAGAATATTTCGATTTTTCCATGAGAGATGCTGACATGGGGAACCCCTACAACACTACATTCGGAGTCAGGGTAAAATCCGGGGCTTTTCAGGGGTATGCTTCATGTGAATATGACATAAAAGAATTTCGCAATTTCGTGGAACAGCTGCGGGAGATGTATGCATTCAAGCGTAACAATGTGTCACTTTCCGAAATATATTACGGCAGCAATATTGCATTATCACTGAAAAAAACAGGTCAGATGGAAGTATCGGGTAAAATCTTTAGCGATGGAATGGATCAAAATTTAACTTTTACTTTCAAAGCCGACCAAAGCGTGTTGTTGCCGTTTATAAAAAGTCTGGAAAATATGATTCAGTAACAGGTAGAAACGCATGCACAACATACAAGCCAAAACCATCCTCTCCGCAAAAAACGGCATAAACATTTACCGAGGTTGCACTCACGGGTGCATCTACTGCGACAGTCGGTCTGACTGTTACCAATTTGATCACCGTTTTGAGGATATTGCGGTAAAGCAAAATGCCCCCGAACTGTTGGAGGACGCTCTGCGAAGAAAGCGCAAGCCCTGTATGGTCGGCACTGGCTCGATGTGCGACCCGTATATGCATTGTGAGGAAACGCTCGGATACACGCGCAAATGTCTTGAGATCATCGACAAGTACAATTGCGGTGCGACGGTCATTACGAAATCGGACCGCATTCTGCGAGACATTGATTTGTTGGTGCAGATCAACCGTCATTCCAAAGCCGTCGTGCAGATCACGCTGACAACCTATGATGAGGCACTTTGCCGTATCATCGAGCCGAATGTGTGTACCACCAAGCGCCGATACGAGGTGCTGAAAGAGTGTCAGAAGCGCGGGATTCCCACCGTCGTTTGGCTCTGCCCCATTCTTCCGTACATCAACGACACCGAAGAAAATCTGCTCGGGATCCTTGATTACTGCTTTGATGCGGGCGTGGTCGGCATCATCAATTTCGGCTTTGGTGTGACGCTTCGGAGCGGAAGCCGGGAGTATTTGTATCAGAATCTGGACGGGCATTTTCCGGGAATTAAGGAACGATATATCCGGAGTTTCGGGGATTCTTACGAATGCCCGTCAGACAATTCCGCAAATCTGTGGAGCATCTTCAAAAGGGAATGTCGGTCGCACGGCGTGATGTCGGACCCGAATGAAATATTTGCGTATCTGAACGAATACCCGGTTCAGAATCAGCAGCTCAGCCTGTTTGACTGAAAGGACGAATGATGAGCGAAAACACCTTTTACACCTCCGACCGTGCAGAATGGCGTGCGTGGCTTTTGGAGCATTTTGAAAGTGAAAAAGAAATATGGTTCGTCTTTCCAATGAATGAGACGGGAGAGGCGTGCCTTTCCTATAACGATGCGGTGGAGGAAGCGCTGTGCTTCGGCTGGATCGACAGCACCATCAAACATATCGACACTCTGCACCGCGCGCAGCGTTTCACGCCGAGAAAGCCCGGCAGCGCCTATTCACGCCCGAATATCGAGCGGCTTATCCGGCTTGACAAGCAGGGACTCATTCACCCGAAGGTGCGGGAGAGCGTTGCGGAAATGATCAGAGCACCGTATGTCTTTCCGCCGGATATTATGGAAAAAATCGAGGCAGATCCCCTCACGTGGGAGAACTTCAAGGCATTTCCGGGAGGCTACAAACGCATTCGTGTTGCCTATATCGACGCGGCGCGCAAACGCCCTGCTGAATTTGAAAAACGCCTCGGTAGTTTTCTTGCCAAGACGAGGGCAGGCAAAATGATCCCGGGCTTCGGCGGGATCGATAAATATTACGCAAGTAACTGAAAACAGAGGAGAATTTGCCATGGAACCTGAAAAATCAGCAAGTGAAATACAAAATGAAAGGATCGCACAGATTGAAGCCGATGCCTCGTCACTGGTGGACAGTGTACGCATCGCTACATTGACTTCTGTCAATGAAAACGGATACCCTCGTACCTGTGTGATGTCGAAATATAAAAACGCGGGTTTCTCCGACATTTATTTTGTGTCATCCAAGCGCTCCGGACTAAACGGCAAGGTAACGCATTTTGAGAACAATCCGAAGGCAAGCGTTTGCTGTTTCCGTGACAGCGACAGCGTGACGCTCATCGGCAATGTAACGTTTGTGACCGACCGTAAAACGCTTGAAGGCATCTGGGATGAATCCGACCGACGCTTTTTCGGAAAAGGCATTGATGATCCGAAATTTCGTCTTCTGAAATTCCACACGCTCGAGGCAACCTTCTGGATCGGCGGAAAATTCAGAACCTGCAAATACAGGGATTGAGCTAACGGAGGAAAATATGGAATTATCAGCATTTTTCAAAAGCGTGATCGATCAGGACACGGCATCCGTTGTGCTGTGCGATCCCAAGCATACTATTCTCTATATGAATCCCGCCGCTATTCGTAACTACGCAAAACGCGGAGGAGAAAAGCTAATCGGTAAAAGTCTCCTGGACTGCCATAATCAGCACTCTCAGAAGCTGATCAAAAAGACCGTAGCTTGGTTTGCCGAAAGTCAAGATCACAATCGCATCTTTGAATTTCATCACGAAAAAGACAACCGCGATGTGTACACGGTTGCCCTGCGGGACGGTGACGGAACACTGATCGGGTACTACGAAAAGCACGAATACCGGTGTCCCGAAACGGCTCAGCCGTTTGATTTCGGTAACGTCTGAAAGCCAAAAACTAAAGTGAGCCATCGGTACGGCGGTGTCCTGCCATGCCGATCGTCAGAATATAAGGAACGGGTGAAAATATGTCAATGTGGAATCCGTGGCATGGATGCCATCGGTACAGCGAAGGCTGTAAATATTGCTATATCCATAAGGGCGACGCTAAGCGCGGTGTCAACACAGAAGAGATCGTAAAAACCGATAATTTTTACGCCCCCGTTGCCAAAACAAAAAAGGGCGAATACAAAATGAAGGGCGGGCAGACTTGTTATCTGTGCTTCTCTTCCGACTTTCTGCTGGAAGAAGCAGACAAATGGCGTGCGGAATGCTGGCAGATGATGCGAGAGCGGCAGGATATTAATTTTCTGTTTCTGACCAAACGTATCGAGCGTTTTATGTCAGTTGTTCCTGATGATTGGGGAGACGGATATGACAACGTAACGGTATGTTGCACCGTGGAGAATCAGGACAGAGCCGATTTTCGTCTGCCCCTATTCAGCCAAATGCCTATCAAACATAAGTGCATTACGGCGCAGCCGCTTATCACGGATCTTGAGATCGAGACGTATCTTGACGGTATTGAGCTTGTCGTGGTCGGTGGAGAATCAGACCGGGATGCAAGAGTGCTTGATTATGCTTGGGTGCTCAATATCCGGGACCAGTGTGTGCGAAAGAATGTTTCGTTTGAGTTTCGTCAACTTGGCACGCACTTTCTCAAAGACGGTAAAATGTATACTGTAAATCCGTTCAACCTTTGCAAGCAGGCAAAGGAAGCGGGAATCAATTATCAGCGGGTGTTATCATCAAAAAGTGAGTGAACTATGGCATCATTGTTTACATCTAAAAACTGCATACAATTATAAAACACTCCTATTTCTGATAATCTCTTATTAAACGGACCGTTTTGTCCCGCATTTTTCTGTTACATAAGAATTTAATAAATCGTACCACCCAGAACACAGGTAAAAGCAACGGAGTATAAGTAAGGATATGATACCGCTCTTTCATAAGTCTGTACGGCGGGAATAATCGACTTAAAACATATTTTATTTTCCCCTGCTTCCGTATACCGTTGCTAACACTGTTCTCAAATGAGCCGTAAGCTCCGCTTATATAAATGTAATGTAATATGTCCTTATCGACCGAGCCGGGATCATCGAATAAAACAGAAACCGTATCGGAAAGAAATTTGAAAAACTCATATATGCCCGCGTCTTTCATCAGGGCAACGATATATTTACTGTTATATTCAGGTTTGCTTTCAAAGTATCTTTTTATCAGATAAAAATCCGCAAAGCTTCTCAGCCCGGCTCCCCCGTTATTATAATGTTTAAAAAAGTGAGCTGTATAATATGTGTAGAAATCCTCATCAGACATATGATATGCGTATTCCTTGTTTTCGTCCCTTACGGCTCTTTCCCAGATATCCTTAAAAAATGAATTGCTTGCGTCCGTAAAAAGCGCTTTGTGCATCTCAAAATTATATACCGGCTCCTTATAGTACGCATTATGTACCGATGATGGTTTTACGCTGTAATTACGCCCGGTCATTATACCGTTTACTTTTGCTTCATCTTTCTTTTGAATCAAAATGTCAATATCAGCGGCTTCACGAATAAAAGGGCTGTACAGAGCTTTAATTATAATGCCCTTGAGCGGCATATATGGTATATGCTGCTTTTCAAATTCTCCGGTTACCGTATCAAATTCCGAGCAAAGCAATAATTCGCGCTTTCTTGCATGATCGTTGTATCTCTGCCATTCCGCATATATTTCTTTCGGGATGTCGGATTTGTTGAGTACGGGAAAAACGGTAGCCGCAATGCGGTGATGCTTTGCTATTTGAAAAAGCTTTCTGTAATCAAGTGTGTCCGGCGCCTTCTGAGTGCGGGAGTGATCCAATACAGCCTTGACAAGAGAGATGAGGTACAAAAATTCGGAATAAACGGGCGGATCGTGTTGTTTTTCGGTAACGAGATTTCTTTTATTGCTTTTACGAGAGAAGTGTCTCATTGCCCTTTTATCCGTACAGGCATAGTATATGCCGTTTTTATATATGCCTTCTGCAACGGCAATGATCTGTTCCTTACGGACAAATTCGCCGGTTGTACAGTTATCACCACGTATATAATAACCGTCTTTATTTACACAAATAATACGGTGAAGCACAAGCGTTCCGTCTGCTCTGCGGAATAAAACAATGTCTTTTTTCTTAAGAGCAGCTACAACCGGAACCAAGCGTACCGAATCTTCATTTTCATTAAGAAGCGGCATCATGCTTGTGCCTTGTATACTGTGAACAGCAAAGCCGTTTTCTTTTATTACCTCATCGATCGATAAAATGCTCATTCTGACATCAATCCGGCAGATCGAAATTTTTCAAGGACCGACAGTACGGCATGCCGCGCCTGCTCGGGTGTTACTTCATATTTTTCAAGGAGCCTGTCAATCAAACTTTCTTCGGTTGTTTCCGACTGAAGAAGCTCCGCTATAAAAGCCGCCGTGCTGTTCATTTTGATCATTCCGGAAAACATTTGTCCGGCTTCTCCGGCGGCAACAATAATATGTTCATCGCCGTTTTTTGTAATAATGACACCGTCTTTAAACTTCATATTTTTTCTCCCGTCATGGTTTCATAGGATAGCCGTGCCGCCTCGGTTGATATATTGCAGCCAAGTGAATATAACGGCACTTTATTTATCAATCTGATAATCGTTTCCACGGCTTTTTTACATTGCGCGGTTCCTTCCGGCTTCAAGGTCTGAGGATACGCCCATCTGAAGGCTTCGGAGGAGGTAACCATCTCGATGCTGTTATCACGGCTCTGGTGCAGAAAACAGATGCCGGCAATCTCAGCACTACCGTTATAACTCAGATGTTCTTTCCCGTCAAAAGGACTGCCGTATGCATACGGTATATCTCCCATAAATTTGATAAAAGGTTTATCTCCGTTCAGTATTTTGACCTTTTTGCCGAGAAGCTTGCACCATAAATCCGCATGCGTGCTTTTTCCCGTACCCGACGGCGCGGTAAACAGATATGCCTTTTCATCGCAGACAACGGCGCATGAATGGAATAGCACAATACCGTAATCGGCGGCACGAGAGCAAAATTTCCTTAAAAACGCAAGAGATTCAAGATAATAATCCGGATATATTGCGTCGGATTTTTCTTTTTCGTAATCTATATCACCGGTAGTGATGTCAATTTCGATATCAGTTGGGCAGGTGATCAGATAATCTGACAGAAATTTTGTCAGATTAGCATACTTATGAAACACGGACACCTTCAATCCGGCAAAGCAACAGTCGGTAATGTATTTTTGCATATCAATCCTCATTTTTTGAAACAGGGCGGGAATCTCCCGCCCTGTTTTAAAAAGGTATCTTCGGTAAATATACTTCGCTATTAACAGTTGTTGTTTCCGCCGGAACGGTGGTTTCCGCAGTCACGGGTGTTGTTTCCGGTGGAACTGTGGTCTCCGCAGTCACGGGTGTTGTTTCCGGTGGAACGGTGGCTTCTTCTGTCACAGCTGTTGTTTCCGCCGGAACGGTGGTCTCCGGTTGAGAAATTTCCCCGGTTGTTGACGTTGAATCAAAAGGTATTTTCGGCAATTCAACTTCACTGTTATCCGCGGTATATTCCGATACATCCGATGTCTCCTGCTGATCGCGTATTGAATCATCGGATATATCATTGCCGGACTTGGAGCACGATGACACAAAAAGTATTGAAACGGCAACTGTTATTGCAAAAACGGTTATTTTAAATGGAGAATTTTTCATCAAAATTCATCAAAAACGCCGCTAAAACCGCCCAAACCGCTTGTGTAAATATCGGTAGAAACAATTTCAAACTCGATAATTTCTATCTCGGGTTGTATAAATTGTTCTTTCTTGACGATATTATTATGTTCATTGTTCTTGTTTACCATATTATACCCTGCCTTATTTGTTGTTGAATTCTACGGCAGACACACCGTAATTATATGCAGCTCTTGCAAGCGCTTTCATAGTGGCATTTTCGCTGTTCTGCATCGCATATACATAAGAGTTAACACTATAGGTGACAATGGCACCTGCAACATCATCTGTGTAAATCGTTGCAGTGTAAACTGTATCAAATGCCGTTGCGTATATGCCATCGGTCATTACAGTATATTGGTTCTCACCGGCCGGGGTAAACGAAGTATAATATACTTCAGCCCCGTCGCCCGCTTTGATACCCACCTTGACATTGGCTGTATCGGCGGCGGTGAATCTGAATATCAACTTATTTACGCTATCAAACCAAAGGCTCATACCGGTGAATTTCACCGCGCCGTAATTGTTTGCAACCGTTTTGGCTGTAGACATAAGTTCCGAAAAATCGCTTCCGGTGATGCCGTCGGATACAAGATCACCCGTGTTATGTCCAATGTAGGTCTGTGCCGCGCCGCCGTAAACGAGCAGGTCTTTGATCAGTTTAACCATAGCGGTGTATTTTTCCTCGGAATATCCGAGTTCTTCCGCCGTCATGCCGCTCAGAGTTTCAAGATATGTTTTTACCGTATAAGTTTTGATGTTCAATACGGTGCCGCCTTTGATGATCTCAGCTGTTATCGTATCGCCGATACACTGCGGTGCAACACCCGTATAAACGAATTTATATGTAGAACCTTCGACCGGCGTTCCCGATACGGTCTTGCTGACGCCGTTCATAGTAAAGCGCATTTCCGCATCCTCATAGCCTTCGGGCAGTGTTGCGTAGTAATTGACTGTAATGTCTGTGCCGAGAGATACGCTGACTTCGGAGAATGCTCCCGCAACGGATTCCAGTATAACGACATCGGAAAACTCCGTGATCTCAAACACAACATATGTGTTGCCGCTTCCGTCATAGATCATGGAGAATGTTTTTTCGCCGTTTTGTGCTTCTTCGGAACTTTCATGATAGAAGATCTCCAGTGTTCCGTCCTGCTTTTCATGAATGATCTTATACGGGTTCAAGGAGCCGACAAACAGGGTAACCGTCATCGGAGAACCGTCGAAGTCCTCGTCCGAAAGCGGGAAGGATGTGTCGGTTCCGACAACGTTCATGGTGGGAGAAAGCGAAACTCTCATACTTCCGCCTTCGTTCTTGCTTTCGTCGGGAGAATATCCCTTGACAGTAACCGCAACATTCACATTCAGTTTTACATCGGTTGAGCCGGTAATGCGGCTGACATAACTGTCAATCGCACTTTGCTTCATTGCGGAGGTTACGCCGGTAACGGTGGTGCCTGCTTCTGCTTCCGCTCCGCTTTCAGCGTATTCGGTATAATCGGTCGTTGATTTTCCGTTGATCAGCTGATAACTGACATCGTTTACCGTACCGATGTCAACAAGGCGGTAAAGATATACTTTACCCACAGTGCTATATGACTCATTGGAGGAATAGTCGCACATGGTGAATATTTTATCGCCGATTACTTCACCGTTATCTCTGCGGTAGGAGCGGAAGAAGTAATCCGGATCATATGCGGAGTTTATTTTCACGCTTCCGTCTTCGTTAAGACCGATATAATATCCGTATTTAGCCGAGCCGCTGCTGTATGTATCCCAATAAAATGAGCCTTCATAGTCGGGAGCAAGCTCCGCCTGAAGCTTATTGAATGAAGATATGATCCCGTATCTTATTCCGTTTCCCCATTCGGTGCAACCGGCGGCAAATCTCAGTTCAAAGTTTGCACATTTCTTAGCGCTTTGAAATGCAATCTTGCCGTCCGTCACGGTCACCGGTGCAGCCGGAAAATCACAACCGTACTGATTGGTGCCGACTGCCATGGCATAGCTGTCGGAAACAAGAATATATTCGCCGCCCGCGACGATCTCATCTTCCGAGGTGACAAGGGAATATACGGATATATTTCTTCCGCAACTGTCGCACTTTTTGTCGCCGTCTGCGTCGTCGCATCCGAGTTTCGCCAGCGTATCTGCGCTTGTGTACGTTACACCAAATTCGTCTGCATAATAGGAAGTACAATCCGGGCAGAAGTAGTAGGCGTTTGTTCCGGTTTTGTTGCAGGAAGGTGACACCTCTGCATGGTATTCCATATTCGCATGGTCACAGCATTCATACGTATAGATGCGATACGCGGTAACGAAGGTGTCGGTCGAAGTGAAATCTTCGTAGATTGGGCAGGTTGTAAAATACGGATCATCACCGTTTTCCGGAATACGCAATGCGATGTCTGCATAATAACCGGAAATGTATGGATTTCCGCTTTCGTCCGTATAGAGGTCCCATTCCTTTGCGCCGCTTTCATCGGTAACTGTCAGTCCAAGCGACTCACCACGTTTCTTTTCCTCGTTATATACGACGGATTCACCTATATAGGCGTCCTCGCCTGAATAATTGATCCCCGGCAATTTCAGTTTTACATAATACGTACTGTCTGTCTGGTTGCGGACGACCGGCGCTACCTTGTCTGCCGGTACACGCAGATAATCATAAAAATCGCCTGCTTCGGCAGAACCGCCGGTCAGTCTCTCCGCAGGAATCGCCGAGAAGCCATACAGAGCCTCATTATATTCATTGCCCATGACATAAATATGCTCGATTCCTTCTGAATCGGTATACGACGCGCTGATCAGCTCGTTTCTTTCACCCGGCCAGTATGCCCCTATCGTTTTTGAAAAACGCCTGTACACGGTTCCCGCTTCGGGTTCTGTTGCCGACGCGCCGAGCGGTAATAAAAGCAGCAACATTACGGTTGCCAGCAGCATTGAGATGACGCGCCTTGAAAACTTGTTTTTCATCTGTTACCTCCGATGAATATTTGATTCTTAAAGAGTGTAGGTTAACGCTGTCAGATTAGCGATTGAGATATATACGCAGAATCGCAATTATATTTAGAATATTATACCTTATTTGATCTCAAAATACACTACCCATATGGGTAGTGCGGAAAATTTTTATAAAAAAGCGCCCGGATCTTCATCCGGACGCGCATGAATATGTATTTCAATCAAAAACCGTTGACGATCAGTTTTTTGCTGACCACACCCGCCGCAAGCTTTGTCTTTGAAGTGAACCCCGTTTTGGACAGCATACTGCTGATATGTGCTTTGACACCGTCGGTTGTTATATTGAGCTTTTCTGCCATTTGTTTATATGTCATACCCTCCACAAGCAATCGCAGTACGCGTATCTCGGCTTCGGAAAACGCATAACTGGTCGTATTTCCGAGCTTTACCTCCGGCGCTTTGTCCGGAAAGACCGATTCGCCTGCCATCGTCCGGTCGATCACGGTCATAAGCTCCTCGCAGCTGACATCCTTGAACCAGATGCTGTCTGCGCCGACTTGCTTCGCACGATCAATATAGCTGTAATCAAGCATGGAGGTCACAATAATTATCTTGATACCGGGATAATGTGCTTTTATCCTTTTCGCGGCTTCAAAGCCGCTCTCGTCGTTCTCCGTGCAGATATCCATCAGTATCAGATCAATAGAATGTACGGAGCAGCTCATTTCCGCAAGCCCTGCGTTGGCTATTGATAAAGCAAGCGAATACTTATTGCTTTGATTGATATAGTGTTCCATGCTCTCACGCGCCAGGCGCTGATCTTCCACGATCATAACTTTTATCATTGCAATTCCTCCGTGATCTCGGGTACCATAACCGTTAGTTCAAAGCGCGGGTAACTTGTGACTGTCATGCTACCGCCCGCTTTTTCGATACGCGACCGCAGAGTGGAAAGTCCACCACCCTCTACGATCTCACCGTCCGGCGCATTGCCGTTATTGCGGATGATCGCCGAGCAGAAACGGTCACAGCTCTTAAGCTTCACATATAGCTCGGTACTTTTCGCATGGCGCGCCGCATTTGTCACACATTCACGCATTGCGGTTATCAAATGATAAGCCGAAGCCTTGTTTTGCGGCAGGTTGCCTTCCAAAATGATTCTGATCCCGATCTCATTCGCGGCGTCCTTAAGCTGTGTAAGCGCGTCACGGTCATCGTCGCTTTCGCTGTCGTGACGAAGCAGATGAACCGCATGTTTCCATGCCGTCAAGTCCAGTTCATCGGTCGGATAATGTCCGGTCAGCAGCCTCCTTGCCGCAATTACACTTCGGCCGATGTCGTCGTGGATGCGCATTTTCATATTCAATACTTCTTCTTCGCGGATCAGCGCCGCTACGTTGGCGGAAAGCCGGCGTAAGCGTTCCCCGACTTGTTGCAGCTGACGGTTCTTTTGCTGCAATTCCGTCTTACGACGATACAACTCAGTTACATCTGATGCTGTAATCTCAGTATAAATGTTTTTGTACTTATCGGTGATGGTTTTTTCATTGAATTGCCAGATATCGCCGCTGTCCATAACAAACAGCGTTCCTTCACGAACGGCATGCTGCGGTGTGCCGTGCATAACCTCGCGCAATTCATCAACCGCTTGCAGATCTCTCCCGGTCAACTCAAAAACAAGCCGGTACATTTGACGGTTACAAAGCGTTACTGCGCCGTTCTGATTGAAAAAGCAGATCCCGCTCGGAAGGTTATCAAAAGCTTGCTTAGTCATGCGTTTCAGTGAAGGTTGAATTATCCGAAGCGATCTCATTCCGATTCACCTCCGATATACGCAGTGATCTGCCATTCGCCGTCCTCATCCTGTGAAACCTTCATAAAGTCGGACGAAAGCCGGTTGACATCAGCATCAGCGTCCGTGTTCACCGTCATCTGAAGTCCCGCACGCTTTCTTGTAATCAAAACGATGATTGCCTGCATTTTATCAAGTGCGCACTCGACGATATTTTCAAACACATCATACAGCTTCATTACACATTCAGCCGGGACAGCTCCATCTATATCCGAGTGAAAGCCGCAGGAAATTCCGTACAACTCCATGTTATCAAGCGATTCCCTGAATGTCAGGGCGATCTCTCCGGCATCAAGCAGCGGTTCCTTATCCGCAAGAAGTATCAGGTTGCTTTTTCGTTTGAGATATGCGCCGATCACAACCATTTTTCCGAGCAGCCTGCGCTTTTCGTCCTCACTTTCCGAAGCGTCAAACCGGTCTGTCAACTCAGTTAAAAGTTTGATCTGCCCCTCTGTCTGCTTCTGGATCAGGTCGTACAGTCTGTCCTGCTCGGCAACATGTGCTTCTTTGACCTTCAGGGCATATTCCTCGCGGATCAGATCGTTCTCGTCTGCAAGATATTCGTTTGTGTCGTGAAGCTCATCAAGAACCGCCAGCAGCTCCGAGACATTGTCTGTCCAGAGCACGTGCCCGCCGGAAATTTCCTTTCCGGATAACCTTAGCCCACCGTCGAGCAGAACACTTCCGTTTTCCGCCTGACGCAGAGTGTCCGGTGTAACATCCACGGCTACGGCAGATGACAATCGGGGGGTGTAATCGTTATCGGTTACCCATACACCTGTTGAACATGCGGTCAGAAGTTCTGTGTAGTGTGTGTTTGACTGAATCAAACCACAGGCGATGAAGCTCTCGAAAATGATGATGAACAGCACACAGTACGTTATGGTGATGTCGGCGGCATAATACAATACGGCCGGTATCTGCATCGCATATAATGCCGAATACACAATTGCTATCGCCATCGGAATAACCGGCATCCACAGATACCGTTTACTCCTCGGGAGCCTGCATTTTACGAGCATGATGGCAAATGCCGCAAGCGTGTTCAGAACGATGTATCCGAAAACAATATAATAACCGAACCCGTAGCTGTACTGATCGTCCGTCCATACTGTCGAATTTGCGGGAAATTCAAAAACATGCATATGCAGATCATTTGTCATTACCATTGCAAACAGTAAAACAGCCGGAACAAGTAACAGCAATGTTCGCTTAGGAAGCCGATAGAATTCCGGCTTTCCGAGTGAAAGTGCCGCAAATACAGCGAGGACCGGGATGAACAAAAGCGGCAGATAGTACAAATACCACATATAGCGTACAACATTCAGGTTCGACTCAATATTATATTTCAAGGTTCTGAATAATAGCCATAAAATCATTAAGACAGCGACAGAAGACAGGTATTTCCGCACCTCCACCTGAATGATGCGAGCACGCAAAGATATATACCATGCAGAAAACAGCGATAAATAAATGAAACTTCTTATGTATCCGCATACAGCGGGAGTGTATGCACAGATGTGCGGCAACCGGCACAGATATGCTACGATCACCAACAATGAAACTATGATAATATTGCGGGCAATATATTTATTCACCTTTATCATACATGCCCTCCGTAATAGCCGCAAAAATAAACTTTATTTTACCTCAAAGCAAAAAAACTTGCTTGAAAAGCATTTTTGCGAGACCGTCATTGCCGCAGGTGCGCAGAGTGCACACAGGGCGAAGCCCAAAGACTTGCGCATGAAGTCTTTCTGCGGGTATTATATCATAAAATCAGCATTATTTCAAGTTAAGGGCTTTAATTATAGGCAAACATAACACATCAGAACAAAAAATCAGGATCATGCCTCCGCACTCCGGCTGATTTTCCCTGATGTCGTACAGCCGTTCTGCCGTCACTGTGGCAGAATGCAGGGTTTATGAAAATCTGATCTTCATATCCTGCAACATATCTAATACCTTGCAGGCGTTTTTCCACGCCTCGGATAAGGAAATGATCAGCCTGTCGCAGACAGAAATAATATCAGCTGATTGTTTGGGTGTATTCAAGGTCGCCCGGACATCTGTATCGGGATTTTGGGATAATTGCCGTAACAGTCGCAGGATGGCTTCCAGCGAATAATTTGCGCACCGCAAGGAACGAATGATCTTCAACCGTCTGATATCTTCATCAGTATATACGCGATAACCGTTGTTTTTTCTCTTATCAGTAAACACGCGATAGCCGTTTGCCCGCCGTTCGGGCTTGGGGATGAGTTTTAACTCCTCATACAGTCGTACTGTATTGGGATGTATGCCGATCATTTGGGCAACCTGTGCAGTTTTATAGGTTGTCAAAGATCATCACCTCTCTTCCCTTCGCTGATATGCTGATATCATTATAGCGCAATGAAAAGGTATGATGTGATCATTTTGTAACTTTTGCTCCGCTAAGATAAAACTTTCTGCCCGACAGTATGATCACCGACATTGCCAGAAGCAACACACCGGATGCGATCATCAGCAGTCGCAAGCAAATGACATCTGCCAGCGGTCCGAACACAGCCATCCCGAGCGGCAGAAAGCCGGAATACATCGCACCGAACAGACCAAACACTCTCCCCTGCATTTCCGGGGATGACTGTTCCTGTAAAAGCGTCGTCGAAGCGGTCTGTACCATCGTCAGCGCCACACCGTAAAGTGCCATCAGGATGAGATAAACGACAAAATTATTAACGGAGCCCATGCCTATGGCAAGTGTGCCGAAGGCGATCAGACCGACCACAAGTGTTTTCATGCGATTTTTAAAACCGCCCCACATGCCGATGAGGATGCCGCCTGCAGTCATGCCGATAAAGCCGATGACCTCCACCAACGTCATATACCAATAGGTATCTCCATAATACCGGTTTACGAACAGCGTCGCCATAAACCCTGCGGGAACACACAGGAATATGAATATCCCGAAAACAAGCAACAGCCGACCGATAAACGCTTCTTTTACCGCATATACAATACCAATCTTCATCTCCGTCAACATCGACGGAGTATTCTCTTTTTTCTCAAACGGGATCGCCATGGCGAGGAGTATTCCGATACCGACTATGGCAGTCGCAATATCTATCATCAGAGCTGCACGCAGCGTTCCCCATGAGAGAATGGCACCCGCCGCCGCAGGTGCCGCAAACTGTACGAGCGACTGTACTGTGGAATTGACCCCGTTAAACTTCATCAGCTTATCTTCCGGCACAAGCTGAGGGACAGCCGCGTTCACGGCGGGAGTCTGTATCCCCGTCCCGACAGAGCGAATTACCGATATTGCAACAAGCGACAGCATCACCGGAGTACCACCCGGAATCAGCGGGAACAGGACCGCAAGCATAAGCGTTGCCATGGCTATCAGCGCATCCGACAGGATGATCAGTTTTTTGCGTGAATACCTGTCCGCCCACACACCCGAAAAGAACGAGATCAAAAATTGCGGAAGATAAGCCGCTACCGTCATGGCAGACACCCAAACGCCGGAAGAAGTCTGCATGGTGACATACCAGATCATCGCAAACTGCACAAGCGATGAACCGAACAGCGTGATACCCTGACTTGTAAGGAAGAGTGCGGCCTTCTTTTTATAGTTGTTCATATACCCCACCTCCTTTTCTTTTACGCTAAGTATAGCATAAAATCAAAGTTTGGTGTGATACTGTAGGGTTAAAAAGTTTCTCTCTTTTTTCGAAACATTGATCTGAGTTCAGATGAATCCGACAAAAGCAAAAATTTGCGCAAAAAATAAGGACCGCCATCTCGACATACTTTGTATCAAAATTACGGTTATCCGGGCAAAAGAAGAGGGATTCGCCTCCATATGGGGTTGCCCATTTGGAATAAAAAACCAAATTATTCTGCGGTATATGTACCAAAATACGTTTTCTCTTGACCCGTTCGACAGATCATGATAATGATATGTTATTTATTATCAATCCCAGCTACACATTTCTCAAGGCTATTGCTTATGATGTTCAGGCAACGGTAGAATTCAATTCTTTCTTTCTCCGTCAGACCAACGCAGATCTCATCAAGCACATAATTGATTTTATCTGCAATCTTTTTGCCGACATCCTTACCCTTTTCGGTTAGAGACAGAGGACTTTTATATCGTTTTGCAAGCTTGGATTCACAGGTAATATAATTATTTTCTTCAAGATAATCAAGAGCGCGTGATATCGTAGCCTTGTCTTCCTCGCAGCGTTCACAAAGCTCTGTCGCCGTTAAGAAGCCCGCAGAATACAGATAGTACAAACAGGAAATATGAGCGCTGCGAAGTCCGTATTCTGCCATTTCCTGATTCTTGATTCTTCTGATGTTTCGACTGATCTTTGCAATCAATACCGTAAATGTCTCAAAGCGTTCTTTCATTTTCGACTCCTTTCGGATTCTGTTTTCAGTCAATCCGCGTATCGAGCTTGAATCTCATGATCTTACGTAGCGTGTTTTTGGGAAAGTCCTCGCGACGCACCTTGAGCACGGATATCTTCTTATAAGGAACTGCCGTCTTGTTGTATTGATTGACTTGTCCCTGCAGATATGACTTTACGTCGGTAATTCCGTTCTTTTCGATATAATCTTTATCGGGAAATATCTCTGCAACTATTGCGTTATACTCCATACCTCTGCTGCTCTGTCCCTCATACACAATGATATCCTGTACACCGGGAACAGAGATCAGTTCGTTCTCAATTTCCTCGGGGTAAACATTTTTGCCGTTTGAAAGAATGATAAGGTTTTTCTTTCTGCCCGTGATATAGAGTATCCTATCCTTGGTCAGCTTGCCGTAATCTCCTGTTCTGAAATAGCCTTCTTCATCAATTGCTTCAGCAGTTGCTTCATCATTTTTATAATATCCGAGCATTACGTTGGGACCCTTTACACATATCTCGCCTTCGCCGTCCTCGTTGGGATCAAGTATCTTGACATCATCCATATCAAGTACTGTGCCAACGCTTCCTTTTACAACATTACGGCTTCTGTTTACCGATATAAGAGGAGCGCACTCGGTAATACCGTATCCGTTAAGAACGGAAATACCCATTCCTTCGAAGAACTCAACTATATCCTGGTTTATGGGAGCACCACCTGTTACGATCATTTTGATCTCTCCCCCAAAAGCATTTCTTATTTGAGCAAAGAGAGTTTTTCTCATATCAAGAAGACCGAAGCTTGCTTTTCTTGTCATGTTGCTGATCTTCAGCATTTTATTCACAAGCTTATCCTTGCCTTGGTTCTTAAGATTTGCTTGAATTTTACGATAGAACGTTTCAAGATAGAGAGGAACTAAAATAAGATGTCCCGGCTTTTCGGACCTGAGCTCCTTTTGTACGTACTTGAGTCCGTCAGAAATATACACCTCAGTTCCTATCATCACGTGTGCGATGAGCATGACCGTAGAACCGTATGTATGGTGTGGCGGAAGGACCGAAACCGTATTCTCCGCGAAATCAATATAGTGTATAATGTCAGCCATATCCCGGATAATGGAGTCTGTGCAAAGCATAACTCCCTTGCCCTTACCGGTGGTTCCGGAAGTATATACGAGCAGCGAAAGCTGTCTGTTGTCAAACTCAACGTCAAAATACGGTCTTTTATTTTGAGAGAACTTAACACGTCCGGAAGCTATCATAGCTTGAAGTCCTTGATCGCCTTGAGCACCAAAAAGGACTACGGGTGTATTGAGCGCACATATCCTGACGATCTCTTCACTCTTATCCGAAAGCTCGTAATCACAAAACAGATAATCAATATCCGCATTTTTCGCAGTATCTGCAAGCTCAGCAGCTCCCCAATCCTTATCAAGAGGAACAAGAACTGCTCCGATGAGAAGCGTAGCATAATAGGTTACAATAAAATCATAGGACATTTTAGCAACAACGACAACATGCTTTCCGTTCATTCCTCGGGAAAGCATCTCCGTTGCGAGTGCTCTTACATCATCTCTAAACTCAATATAGCTAATGCTTATTTTTTCTTCATCGTGTGGGTCTTGCCTATAAGAGAAGGCGATACGATTGCCGTATGTTCTCGCAGCATACTCAACAATATGACGTATGCTCTTGAATTCTCTTTTTGGGTGTAATTGATCCTTATTCATTAGAAAACTCCTTACATGATCAAATTATTGCCAGGGCTTGCATTTGTTGAATCTTCAACAAGCACCGCTATAGTATACCACATGCTTGTTGAAATGTCAACATTTATTTCGATATTGACATTTTTAAAATTTCTATATTGACATTTTTAAAATTCATATCGTTTTATTTTCTTTATTTTTTCGCTATATCTTTTGGTTTACCCCAACATTCATTACAGAACAAAAAAATAACGACATCGCCGAAGGCTCTGAAAAATTAGCGGTAAACTAAAAATCCTTCCCCAGTGGGGGAAGGGGGACGCGTTAGCAGTGGATGAGGTGTTAAAACAAACGAAACATACTCCTCATCCGTCAGCCTTCGGTTGCCACCTTCTCCCACAGGAGAAGGCTTTTTTGATATACTGAAAGCAAATAAAAGCCCCGCGTAAGGCGGGGCGAGGATTACAGCTCTGCAAGCCGTTCTTTGATGTTCAAATAGCGAGGCATATCCTTGATCGAGGCAAACACCGCATCATTATTATTGAGATATCTCAAATAAACGTGACCGAGCGTTTCTGTGCTGCTCTTGGCAATATTGGTTTGATCGATTTTAATTCTATTGACAAGCAAGGACGAATGCGAAATATTAGTAAAGGTTTGTTCCTTTTCGATATGAGCAAGCATTTGTTCAAGCTCGCAGGTGGCTCTTTCAAACGCTTCTGCCTTTCCGCTTTCCAGTGCCATAAAGAAGTTGATTCGAGCCAAGCGGTCATGCCAAAATCCGAAATCTTTATTTGGGAAAATCATATGGAACATATTATAAAGCGTTTCCCACATTGCATGTTTTTCTTCGTGAGTATATTCGGCGTCTGTGCAATCAAGCAAGTACTTCATATAGAGGTACATTCTGTCACAAACCTTCCAGAAATAATTCTGACAATGCTCAACAAGCTCATTACCTTCTAAAACGTGTAAGTGTAGATCTTCTGTCGGAGGAATCATATCCGCATACTGTAAAGCTTTAGCTCTGTTACCCTTGTGCAAATAGGTAAAGCACAGACCGCGAATGGCTCCCATTCGATATTCCATATTTGTGGATTCCATGAGCTGTTCACCGAGCATAACAATCTCATCAAAGCTTTCGTCGATATATCCATTTTGCAATACTCTCATCAAGTAGTAACGCACGGTTTCATCGTTCGGATATTTTTTCTGCATTGAACGGCATAGATTTAATCTTTCTTCAGTTTTTCCTTGACTGTGAAATTCATGGTACTTGGCTGTAAATTCCTTGATCTCAGATTGCTTTTTACTCTTGGCAATATCGATTTCAAGAAGGACATCAGCACTAACCTCAAAAATATTTGCTAACACGGGAAGGTGTGAAATATCGGGAGCGGTCTTGTCACATTCCCATTGGGAAACAGCATTGGTGGATACACCGAGTAATTCGGCAAGTTGTTCTTGCGTAATATTTCTGTCGCGTCGCAGTTTTTTAATTGTTGTTCCGATAGACATAATATTCTCCTTTGTAATAATTCAAAAGCGCTTTTGTACCCTAATTATACATTTCCTTTAAGAATTTTTACACCAAGCATTTAACCAGCATAATTAAATCAAGGCTTTAATTATTACAGTAACAGTTTAACATAAAAAGATAAAAAAGTCAAATTACGAACTCTCATTTTTCCGCTTTTCCGACGCTTGCGTCTCGGGCAAGCATAGCGCGTGGCAGTCCGCGCACCATTGGGCAGAAGCCCGAACCCACTATCCGCAGAGGAATGACACGCAAAAGCCTTCCTCCGGGAGGAAGGTGGCACGCGCAGCGTGACGGAAGGAGCCCGCGGAACTTTGGTTTTACACGAGCTTTTCGGTAACGCGCTCTCCCTCAGTCGCCTGCGGCGACAGCTCCCTCCCGGAGGGAGCCTTTCAAATAATTCATCCCGATAGAAAAACACCACCAAAGAAAATTCCTTAGTGGTGTTCGTGTTTTCTCCGCTAAAGATGCATAGCAGAGGCGGTGTCGTTATTGCTTTTATATTATTTGAATGCCTTCTGATTCAGAACGAGCGCGCTGTAGATAAATAGAACATCCTTGCCTTCAAAGTCGATAAGCTGACCGAGATAGTCCGGCACAACATAACGTATATCTACAACATATATGCTCTTATATCCCTCTGCAAGAAGAGGCGTAAGACTTGAGCCGAAGGAATCGCGGAAGACGACCAATTCCTTATCGGTCGTGGCATTAGGATTGTCGATACGCAGAAGCGCACGCGTACCGGAAAGGAAAACATCATAGCCGTCTGTTCCCTCGAACAGCTCGAGATTGTATATACTGCCTGTCTTGCCTGTCTCGTAGTCATAGACGGTGCAAGCGTTCAGGATATCGTTGGTCAGATAGACAAGTGTATCCGGCTTCGGATGAAGCGCGCTCTGACCGTAATACACGCCCTTGAAGCCTTCCAAACGGTTTTCGGTGTAGTTACCCGATAGGCTGTCCGAAACGCCGAGAGCGGCGGCCAGCTTATCTACAACGGCGGATATTTTGTCCTGACTCCAGTGAGTGTCAGTACGGTAATAATCCTCCAGCTTTAGGCAATCGAAAATGTCAATGTATTCAGCCTCCGGAAGCGCCGCCTGAAACTTTTCGGCAAGTGCTTCATAGTCCGGAGACGGATAACCGTAATCTCTGCCGAGATAGTAGTTCTTATCCGGAACTAAAGAAATATAAGTCTTGCAGCCATTGTTGATCAGAAACTTTGTATTGATGTACTGAAGTCTCGACAGCGAGTAATCGACAAGCTCATCGGTAAATGCCGGATCGATCTTTGCAATATAATTATTCTGGAAAGCGAGACCGTTATACTCCTTCAGATGGAGGACGTTGATCTGATAGTTTGCCTTCAGAGAGCGGAAGAACTCACGGAATGGGAACTGATCGACGGTATAGTCTTCGAATTCCTCTATGACCGTTTTATCAATAATTCCCTCCCACGTGATATCGGTCGGGAACTGGGCAAGCGGACGGCGCTCTGACTCGGACATCTCGACGGGATTGAAAAACTGAATTGCGCAAAAGACAGCAAAAAATGCGATAAAGACGCAGAAGGTCACTGTTACAACAATATTTCTAATTGAATTTTTCATAATAACCCTCCTTATCAGAATCTAAAGTAGAGGAACGGGCTGAACGAACCGTCAACGAAATACGCGGTGGTGATCAGCAGGACCGCTACATGGAATACCGGTTCAAGCACATTGATAACACGGCATATATTCGCCTTCTCCTTGAGCTTGAGAATAGCGTTCTTTACCAACGGCGTTGCTCCGACGATCGCAATTATCAGGACAAAAATATAACTCAGCAGATTGTAGGTTGTCTCGCTCGACCAGAACGGCAGGTTCGCTGCGCCGAACATACTTCCGAGGTCGGAGATAGCACCGGACATACCCACACCGTGAAAGATGACAAAGCTGATAAGGATTGCTATAGTTACGTAAATGTGCGAGAAAAATCGGGGAAGCTTTGCGAAAAACTTGTTGAGAACAAATTTTTCAAGGACGAGGAATACTGCAAAATAAAGTCCCCAAACGATAAACGTCCAGTCTGCACCGTGCCAGAAGCCTGTTAAGAACCAGACGACAAGAATATTGAACATCCAGCGAAGCACCGGAACACGGTTGCCGCCCAGCGGAATATAGACATAATCTCTGAACCATGAACCGAGCGAAATATGCCATCTTCTCCAGAACTCAGCTACATTGCGGGATATAAAAGGATAGTTGAAGTTCTCGAGAAAATGGAATCCGAAGATACGGCCGAGACCGATCGCCATATCCGAATAGCCGGAAAAATCAAAATAGGTATAGAGAGAAATTGAGATGGCATAAAGCCACATTCCTCCGACAGACGCTTCATTCATTGTGTGAAGAGAAGTCGCCATAGCGTAAAGAGTATCTGCGATCAGCACCTTTTTGCCAAGTCCTATGATAAAACGATTTACGCCATAGGAGAAGTTCTCAAAAGAGTGCTTACGGTTTGAAAGCTCTTCTTCAACCGTCGTATAGCGGACGATAGGTCCGGCGATAAGCTGAGGAAAGAGCGCGACATATGTTGCGAGACGAATAAAGCTCTTCTGAACCTTAGCTTCCCCGCGATATACGTCTATTGTGTAGCTGAGAGTCTGGAAGGTATAGAAGGAAATACCGATAGGAAGCGCCAGACCCAAAAACGATATTTTCGTGTGGAAAATGCTGTTTACATTGCTTATAAAGAAGTCCGAATACTTGAAGAATCCAAGCACCAGAACACTTGTGATAACCGAGGACCAAAGGAATACCTTTGACAGTTTTCGCCCGCGGAAGTGATCAATAAGAAGACCGTGGATATAGCTGGAAAAGGCTGTCCCGAGCATGAGCAATGTGTATACGGGCTCACCGTAGAAGTAGAATGCCAAGCTGGCAACAAGCAGCACAAGGTTCTTGAATTTGAACGGTACGATAAAATAAATTATCAGCGATGCTGCAAGGAAGTAATAGAGAAAGCTGATACTTGAGAAAAGCAAAGGTATACCTCCCCTTGTCGGAATTAGTCAAGTGTTTTCATTAAATCGGGGAAGGCTTTGTGCCATCCCCGGTATGTTTTTAAGAGAATCAGTTAACGCCGGCAGGGCACATTACGAAGAAAACGTAATTGCCGCAAGAACCTGCAACAGTCTGATCTGCCTCAACGCAGATATTCCAACGGGGGTTGGCGGAATCGGTAAGATTCTTGACGAACGCCGCGACATCAGAGCCTTCCTCAAGCTGGAAAATATAGCCTATGAAAGGAATGGAACCAATCATCGGACCAAATGTAAAGCCCGACTTGAAGCCCTTGATCTCAGTATTGTCAAATCCGCCAAGGTATCCGGGTTCAATTTCTGCTACCATTTTCATAAACTGAATTTCAGGTATAGAAGAAACAGCGTTTGCGATCTCTTCGGTGGTTGCAGAGGAATTAGCCTTGCAAGTGTCAACAAAGCTTGCCCAGAGCTTACCGCCGAGAGTATTCTCGTCAACGGTGGGAACTACATCATCGGGAGTCTCGACAACTGTCGTGTCCTCGACTGTAGATGTGTCTACGGGGGTTGCTGAGGTCGTATCAGCGGGGGTGGTTGTATCAGCGGGGGTGGTTGTATCATCACCGTTGTTGCCGTTACCGCAAGATACGAGGACTACGAGCATAATTGCCGCAAGAATAATTGCTACGATTTTTTTCATTTTGGGAATCTCCTGTTTTTTAATTATTTTTTTGATTTACAAGATTAATGTACCACTGTTCAATATTTTCGCCTTTTGTAAGAACGATATCATAACCACGATCGGTTGAAATCGTGACGTCCGACATCTCATCCGTCAGTGGCAAACGGATGATTGTCTTCCCTTCTGCCATATAACCGTCGCCCGTGTGAACGATATCGCCGTCATCGTTTATAACGATCATTTCAGCCGTCGAGCAAGAGAGCTTTGTTGCTTTACTAAAGCTGAATGCCAGCTCGATCGGGTAAGAGTAGGACGATTTGGCAGGTTGATAAGTCTGACTGTGTGTGCCGATAGAAATATCGCGAGGCTCAGGAACAACGATCGTCAATTCTCTGGGTTCGCGGGTCAGCTTTTGACCATCCAAAAGGATAAGGTCCTGCTTCCCGGCCAGGATAAATATTCCGACAACAAGAATAAGACACGCCGCAAGGCTTCCGAACCTTGTAAAGGAACGCAGGATTCGCGCTTTGCGGTCAATCCTTGTAATATTCGCTTCGTCAATCAGTCGATCGTCGATGTTTGTCATGGCTCTTGCCATTTTTTCGTTTTTCATGGTAATACAACGTACTTTTCTAAATATTTATGTCACGCTCGGCAAGGAAACTCTGCAGACGTTGCCTTGTGCGATGAAGCATGGATTTTATGCGACTTTCCGACATGCCGAAAAGCTTGCTTATATCAGCGATAGAATCGCTGTAAAAATAGCGGCGCACAAAAACCTGCCGGACATCCTTAGGTTGAGAAAAGAGAAATTCGCTGATGTACTTGCCGAGTTGTTCCGTGTCGTCGATGTTTTCGGCGACGCAATCCTCAAGTTCATCAAGTGACAGGGCGAATTCCCCACCCCCGCGCTTTGACGCTTTCATTGATTTGAGTCGATTCAGAGAAAGATTTCGCGTCAGCTTTCCGAGATAGGCGGAAAGTCTTTCGGGTCTGTTCGGTGGGATCGAATTCCACGCGGCAAGATATGCATCATTGACACATTCCTCACTGTCCTCGCGGTTTTCGAGTATGTTCATGGCGATCTGCATACAGTAGCTTTGGTACTTGGATGACGTAAGGCTTATTGCCTGTTCATCACGTTGAAAATACAGATCAACAATATCCCTATCTTCCATTGCACCTCCATTCTGCCGCAGTGCCCTTCACCTATATACACAACTTTTTTTGCGTTTGGTTGCACGGACAGAAAAATTTTTGAATAAAATAATGTTGCACTATTATAACATTATTTTCGGAATAATTCAATACTTAAACAATGTTCATATGCTAAAAACTGTTTTTCGGCACAAATCTACAGAATTTATAAAAAAGTTACTATTGACATTTTCCGCAAATCCGATAAACTCACCTTTGAAAAAGAGGGCATGATAGTAATGCTCGACAACGGCTGCAAGCAGATCGTTCCTTTTGAGCGTTCTGATCTGCTCGACCTATATGACTATCGGCATTACATCGAAACGAACGCAGTGAGGGATATATTCAGACGTGAACGCAAATACGCCCCGCTGGTGCGTCTTATGGAGTTGCTTGACGGAAGCTCCTCCACCGGAGGCATTGCGGATGACATTGCCTTTCACGGCGCGGTAATAGAAATGTCGGGCAACAGATACATGGTAAACGCATATGCAACGATAGCCCCAACCCTCTATACCATTTTTTCAATTAACGTCCCGCTTTACGAGCGTCAGTTTACCGACGAATACAATAGCCGTCATATGACACTCGCACAGTCTCTGATGAACGATACACTTGATGTCTGCCTCCAGAAATTCAACGAACATCACGATTACGCGCTTAAAAAAGCGCTTATGGCTATGGATCTGATAGAAGACAACTGTCAGAATTAAAAATACCGAACGAAAGCCTTTCTAAAGTTTCGTTCGGTATTTTTTTACTTTTTTATTCCGTAGGAGCCTGCGGATCACGGAGTAGCGGCTGAGGCGCCCTTCCTGTACTCCGAAAGCATCTCCGGTCAATAGGGAGTCTTTGTTTTTTTGCCTCTCTTGCGGTGTTATAGCTCCAGTAATCCGCCCATTTGTAGTCAGAACGACACGCGGGACGGCGCGGTAACGGTGCTCATATGATACTCTCCTGAGGGTATATACACCTCGTCATTTTCGGCAAGGGCTGCCGTAAGTGCCGGAGCCCAGTCGCCGCCGCGCACGAGCGCGCGCTTTGAAAGTACACTGCACCCTTTACCATTATCGATTGTGTATGTCATAGTAGCACTCACGCAAGTGAGCTGAGCTTTTCGCCGATACCGATGAGCCCGCCGGAGAGCAGCCGTGTTTCGCTGCCCATGCAGAAAACGCTCATGCCGAACCCACGGCAAGCGCTTATCAGCCCCATGTTTCCGGTAATAATGCCTGATACCTTTCCGGCTTTGGCGGCTGCCTCCGCAACACGGCGGCAGGCGTCTAGCAGAACGGGCGAATCCAGCTTATTGAATACTCCGAGCGCCATGGAAAGATCGGTCGGACCGACAAAAAGGCCATCAATACCGTCCACAGCGGCAATATTTTCCGCATCCTCAAGCGCGCTTAGCAGTTCTATCTGAGCGTATATCCTTACGCGTCGGTTAGCCTTGGCAAGATATGCGTCAAGGTCACCGGGGCTATACCTGCTGTGCGCACGGTTTATCGACAGTCCGCGATTTCCGACCGGTGGGTATTTTCCGAAGCCGACAAGCCTTGCGGCGTCGGCGGAATCCTTTACCATAGGCGCCAACAGCCCGTCGCCACCCATATCAAGATATTTCGTTACAGGTTCACGCCTTATCTCCGGAATGCGGACTATCGCCCGTACACCGGAAAGGCGGAACGCCGTGACCGCAGCCGCGACCTGACTGTAATCGAACGCGCCGTGCTCGCAGTCAATGATAGAAAAATCCAACCCGGCGTTGCTATACATCATCGCGATGTTTGGGAAACACACCTCGCTGAGCATACTTCCCTTTTCAAGATCTTTTTTATCTGTTTCCTTCATTTTAATTTATATCCTTGTTCCGACCAACGAGCATTCCAAGCCCCCGAAAACTGTTATCCGCATCCGGTGCAATCCCAATGTCATATCTGCGTGCATTCGGCAGTACGCGCAAATGTTCGCGCACAACTTCTCCGAATTTTCCGGATATCACTATCCTCCCGGCATCGCCCGACGTATCTATAACGGGAATAATACTGTCATATACGCGAGCAAGGTCGGCAAATGCCCCAGAGGCAAGCTCGCGACAATTCAGATTTGACGAGTCAATTCCCTTTATCGCGCCCTCGTTGTAGAGCAATCCGCGGAAAAATCCTGTTTTTACTTCCAGCGTTGCGTCCGTATCCCCTGCAATCGTCATAATGATATCCCACACCTGCGGCGGAGTCATGTTGATTCCGGTAAAGGTACGCACGGCGTCGGCAAAAAAATCGGCAATGACCTGAAGTGACCTGCCGCCGGGCAACTTTGTGACGGTTCTTAAGAATTTTCCTCCGAAATATGGGCGTAATTCGTATATACTGTTATAGAATTCTGACTCCCAGTCTGTGCAGACGGATGACATCTGCGTAGCTGTTCCTATATTTATATTCAGGCTGCCGCAGTCAAGCCCGTCACCGAGGATACATATCTGCTGATCTCCGACATCCGGATAGACCGGTATGCCTACTGCCGCCCCGGCGGGACGGTATTCCCCACACGGGGAAAAACCGTCCGTGACCTCCGGAAGGCAAAGCCCCTCCATACCGAGCAACGCGAGCAGCTCGCGGTCAGGCACGCCTCCCGCCTGCAGATTATAAAACCCGGTAGGCACAGCGCTTGTGATATGAGTGATGTTTCTGCCACAAAGAGAATTTACTCAAAAATGTTTGTTTCCTCATAACCGTCGCGAATAAGAAACGCCGTCGTCGCTTCCGCCACAAGGTTGTTCTCAACCAAAGAATCAACCGAACAGCCTTCAATAAGCGCTATGCCCGCCGTTCCTCCGGACTCGCGCCGGACGTAATAGTAATCGGTCTGCGGACTGAGCGAAAGTGTAACGTTATTGTCAGCAATATAATTTTTCCGTCCCGCGACAACGATACCGCGCCCTGAATTATTTACGGTATTTCCGGTTATTACTGTGTTATAACAGCCACCGGAAACATAAACGCCACCCCATATCGAGTTTTCAGCTGTACAGTTTCTGACGTAACAGCCGTATGACGTTCCTTTTTGTGCGCTTTTCCGATAAGAAATGCATGAGTTGAAAAGTCTGAATAGCACCCGTCAAAGCCGCTGCGATAGCTGCGCGTTATACGAGCAATATTGTAGTCGCCGTAGTTTTCGCTTTTTTGATGAAGCGATACCGCGGTTTTTTTCGGTATCAGGAAGCTGCAATCTTTGACCTCACAGTCAAGAGCCTCTGAGAGTCTCAGCAGGCAAAGCCCTGCCTTAGGAGTTGATTTTTCCTCGCTACACATTGTCACACGCTCTATGCGGCAGTCGCGCATCCAGCTTCCCACGATTGCAGGCGCCGTGCATTCTATCACCTTAAGGTCGCGTATCACCACATCGTGTGCAGGACTTACAAGCCTCACCGTCGCTGCATCACGCATATACGGATAGTCCGCTACTGTGCCCGCCGGCTTTCGCGGAACAGATTCCTGCGTGCCGTCGGCGCGGTAAAACGGAAATACCGTGGCACATGTCGTCCTTAACGTCTTTCCGTCGTCAGAAACCTCCGCAACGGTCAGGAATTCGGCATAAAAGCATGCAACTCCGCTTTTATAGGTCCTGCCAAGCACCCAGTCATATGTGCAATCCTCAAGAATCGTACAGTTGCGCTGACTCATAAGGTATATAAGGTCGCCCGGCTTAGCTCCCGCGGATCTTGTCAGCTTTATTGTATCGGAAAAATCGGCCATATTCTCCGAAAGCTTAATCTCCTCGCCCACAGTCCCGGTAATATTGAAAACCGTTGTACCGAGTGGATATATCACGGTGTCATCTCCGTCTCCGTACACAGTCTTCCCGGACGGCACTGTAACGGCAGACATACGGTAAGTCCCCGCAGGCAGATACACCGAATCGCACTCCGAAAGCGCAGCGGTCAGCGCCATAGCCCAGTTACCGGCTTGGACCTTGTTCCTCCAGCGCCTGATGTCGTTCTCTGCAAGAACAGACAAGTCCTCCGTCGTTTTCTCGGCAGCAGTCGTCTGCTCACCGGTAGACGAAGATACCGGCTGGTCGGAAACGGACATCGTGTCCGCTCCATTTTTTTACATGATGAAAAACTCATAATAAGCATGATAAATACTGTTGCCAGAGCCAGCGCCCCGGCGCAAATACATTTGTTATTGTTATACATTTCTCAATTTAGGTGATCTGCTTCCTTGTCTTTTGCAATCATATTTATTTTATATATATTTTGCAAAGCACAGAAAGGCTGCACCATTTGTACTTCCGGATATTATCAGACCAAGTGCTTTATTAATATCCCTTACACCAAAATTCGCGGTTTCGGTATGCGAACTTCATGTTTCCGTATTTCTGGAATATCAGCAATGCGCTTTTTCCTTTGAGGTATCCCATGAACCCCGAAACGCTCATTTTGGGCGGGATACTGACCAGCATATGTATGTGGTCTGGGCACACCTCTCCTTCAATTATTTCTACTCCTTTCCATTGGCAGAGTTGGCGAAGTATTTCTCGTATCTCCAGGCTTTTCTCGGCGAAAAATACTTTTCGCCTATATTTTGGCGCAAACACAATATGGTACTTGCAATTCCAACTCGTATGTGCTAAACTATTATTGTTTATGGGTGCTTTTTTCATAGATAAATCCTCCAAATATGTTTTTAGTTTTGACTGGCATGTCGATCTTATTATATCATATTTGGAGGATTTCGCCTCATCGGTTAACCTTTATAGAACCACGCGACTATAGCGTGGTTTTCGTCTTACAACAGTCTGAGCGGCCTGAGAACTCAGGCCGCTGTTTCCATGCGTCTTATCATCACAGCAACAATTCGTTCTCTTTTTTTCAGAGAACCTGCTTCCTTAATTGCCATTGCCGCAACGGAATATTTCGTGTCCATTTTTTGCCCTCTTCTACTAATTCCAAGCGGCATCCTCTTTCTCCGACACAATCATTTAACAAAGTCGTTTGTGAATAAAGGAAAAAAGGGCGGTTTCCGAAGAGAAAAACTCTCCCAAAACCGCCCTGAAATGGCGTTACACCGGTCGGGGTACGCGAAGCAGGTCGAAATCGGCGTTTGGCATCTTTTAGGTGGGGTTAAATGAGCCCGTCCGGAAAAGACGGATTTGATTTCATGATCCTAATCCTTGTATTCCGTTGTCGCAATATCACACATTTATATATCTGCTAAGTTCGGAAACGATCTGTTTTTCGGTTTCCAACGCCATAACGTTCTCGGCGATCTTGTCCGCTTCCTTCTTGCTCCACCGGGAAATTTCCCTTCTGGTAGCCAGTAAGGAGGTCGGATTCACGCTGTACTCATCGAGACCGAAAGAGATCAGCAAAGGGATCAGAAGCGGATCTGCGGCGGCTTCTCCGCACATACCGACCGGTATGCCGGCTTTTTTCCCTTCGGAAATAATGTGCCGGAGCATTCGCAAAACCGCCGGAGAGAACGCAGAGTAAAGATACGCCACATCCGCATTGCCACGATCGACCGCCATAACATAGCCGGTAAGATCATTTGTGCCGATGCTGAAGAAGTCCACTTCTTTGGCAATCACATCCGCAAGGATCGCGGCAGACGGGGTCTCAATCATCACGCCGACCTTGAGATCCTTGTTATACGCAATCACCTTTTCGTCCAGTTCCGCCTGGATTTCCCGGATCAGCGTTTTTACCTGACGCACTTCATCCACACCGGTAACAAGCGGAATCATGATCTGCAAATCGCCATAAGCACTGGCGCGCAGAAGTGCGCGCAACTGCGTTTTGTACATCGCACTGTTTTTCAGACAATAGCGCACCGCCCGGAAACCCAAGAACGGATTCTCTTCTTTTTTCAGACCTAAATACGGGATTTCCTTATCGCCGCCGATGTCCAACGTTCGGATGATGACGGTTTTGTTCTTCATGATCAGAAGCGCTTTTTTGTAGGCCTCGAACTGTTCGTTCTCATCGGGCATGGTACTTCTGTCCATAAACAGGAACTCAGTTCTGAAAAGTCCAACCCCTTCGCCGTCATACGTGATAACTTGACTTGCGTCCTCCGGCGTCCCGATGTTGGCAAACAGCTGCACCTTTTCGCCGTCCTTCGTGCGGGTCTCAAGACCCACGAACTTTGCCAGAGCGGCGCGTTCCTTCTCAAAATCCATCCGCAGCCGGATGTATGCTGCGACGGTCTCCTGTTTCGGATCTGTCAGGACTTCACCCCGGATCCCATCCACGATGACAAGTTGGTTATCCTTGAAGTTTTCGGTTGCGTTTTCCACACTCAAAACCGCCGGGATCCCCATCGCCCGTGCGAGGATGGCGGCGTGCGAAGTTTTGGAACCGACTTCCGTGATAAAGCCGACCACATTTTTCCGGTTGATGCATGCGGTCATCGATGGCGTAAGTTCCTTTGCGACCAGAACGGTATCTTTTGGCAAATCTGACAGATCTACCGTGTGTACTCCTAAAAGCAGTGCCAGCATCTCGGATTTGATGTCCTTTACGTCTGTCGCTCTCTGCTTTGTCATCTCGTCGTCCACGGCGCTGAACATGGCAATAAACAGATCGCATACAGCTTCCACCGCCATTTCGGCACACTGCCCGGCATCAATGCGTTTTTCTATCTCCGAACACATATAAGGATCCTTCATCATCATCATATGTCCGAGGATGATCTCCGCCGCCGATTCCCCTGCGGTTTCCCGCACGCGTGCACTCAACCGTTCGTTCTTCTCAAAAAAGAGTTTGAGCGCATCGTTCAGCCGCAATTTCTCTATCTGTGCATCGCAATCGGTTCTCGGCGTATAGCGCAGATCGGCATCGCGGTAAATAATCACCCTGCCGATACCGTAACCCTTGGAAGCCCCGATTCCATGATACATGTCTTTCACCTCACTGACTCAAGTTTTGAAAAATTCCCTGCAACCCTGCATTTTGCTTTGCGGATTTATTCGCCGAAGCCGCCTGCAATCATAGTGACTGCTTCGTTCAGCGCCTCTTCCTCGCGTTCACCGTTGCAGGAAATCTCGATTTCCATGCCACACTTAATGCAAGCCGCAATGATATTCATAATGCTCTTGCCGTCGGTTGTAATTCCGTTCACACTGATTGTCACATCGCACGGATATTTAGTCATCGCGTTTGCAAAACTCATTGCGGGACGCATATGAAAGCCCATTGCGTTTACTACTGTTACTTTTTTGGATACCATGATCGTTTCTCCTTTTCATTCTTTTATTCCGTAACTTTTTTCTTCAAGATGCCGAGCATCAGCATACCGACCACCGCTCCGATGGCCAGAGACAGCAGATAAAACGGCCAGTTGCCAACGACCGCAAATACGAAGATACCGCCGTGCGGAGCCATCAAGGTGCAGTTGAAAAGCATCGAGAGACCGCCGGCAACTCCGGCGCCGACCATGCAGGACGGAATGACACGTAGCGGATCGGAAGCCGCATAGGGAATTGCACCTTCGGTGATAAAGCTGAGACCCATGATGTAGTTTACAGGACCGCTCTTTCTTTCCTGCGCGGTGAACTTGTTTTTGAAAAATGTGGTTGCCAGTGCGATCGCAATCGGGGGAACCATACCGCCGATCATAACCGCTGCCATAATATCATAGTTGCCGGAGGTGATGGCAGCTGTGCCGAAGACATATGCGGCTTTGTTGAACGGACCGCCCATATCAATGGACATCATCGCGCCGAGAACCACGCCGAGCAGAACCTTGCTGACGCCTCCCATGGAATTCAGCATATTGGTCAGTCCCGTGTTAAGTGCGCCCATGATCGGGTTGACCGCACACATGATGAGGGCGATCATTCCAAGACCCACAAGCGGATAAATCAGAACGGGTTTGATGCCTTCCAATGATTTCGGCAATTTGTCACACAGTTTTTCAAGACCAAGCATCAAATAACCGCCGACAAAGCCCGCAAAGAGTGCACCGAGAAATCCGGAGGGCACATCACCGCCGATCGATGCAAAGGTAGCGCCCGTCGTTGCGAGGAAGCCGCCTACAATGCCGACCAAGAAGCCGGGACGGTCTGCAATGGATTTGCCGATGAAGCCGGCAAGGATCGGGATCATGAAGCTGAATGCGTGACCGCCGATGGTCTTAAAGAAAGCGGCAACCGGTGTGTTAGTACCGAAATTCGAATCCTGCGGTGCTCCCAGCAGGGTGTCGATCAGAAAAGCGATCGCAATAAAGATACCGCCCGCAACCACAAACGGCAGCATATTTGATACGCCGTTCATCAGATGCTTGTAGATCTTTCTGCCGAAACCTTCTGTTTTGTCTTGATCGTCAAAATTCTTAGTGCCTGTATGGTGATAGATCGGCGTCTGATCGCTCAGAACTCGATCAATCAGTTCCTTTGGCTTTTTGATTCCGTCGGAGACCTTAACGCTGATCAGCTTTTTGCCGTCAAAACGTTCCATTTCAACGCTCTTGTCAGCGGCGATGATGATTCCGTCCGCTGCGGCGATCTCTTCCTTCGTCAGCACGTTTTTCGCGCCTCCGGAGCCATTGGTTTCGGCTTTGAGAGGGATCCCCATATCCGCACCCGCTTTTTCAAGTGCTTCCGCAGCCATGTATGTGTGGGCGATGCCTGTAGGGCAAGCGGTTACTGCCAGGATCCGATAGCCTTCCTTTTTCACTTCTGCTTTCGGCTCTTCCGGATATTTCTCCGATTCTCTGCGATTGATGACATCCAGGAATTCATCCGCTGTTTTTGCGGTCAACAGCTCGTTCCTGAACGATTCGTCCATAAGAAGTGTCATCAGTCTGGAAAGCACCTCCAGATGCAGGTTTCCGTCTTCGGGAGCGGCGATCATAAAGAGCAGGTTTGTGGGATTGCCATCCAGTGACTCATAGTCAACACCCGCAGGCGCGGTGATCGCGGAAAGACCGGGCCTTGCGACTGCCGAAGTCTTAGCATGGGGAATTGCAATGCCGTTTCCGACAGCGGTCGAGCCTTGTGCTTCTCTTGCAAGGATCTCTTTTTTGTATGCTTCCTTGTCGCTGAGGTTTCCGGCCTTTTCATGCAACTCGATCAGGGCATCGATTGCATCCGACTTTGAGGCTAGTGCACGGTTCAGTGAAATGCTTTCTTTCTTCAAAAGATCGGTGATGCGCATATTATATTCTCCTTTTATTTTATAATTATTGAGACTGCATTTGGTTCATCAGTCTGAATATTTCGTCTCTTGTGGCAAGTCCTTCGCTGAACGCGGTTGCTCCCCCCGCCGCTGTGCCGAGCTTCAGGGCGTAGGCATAGTCCGCTTTCTGCGCATATCCCGCAAGAAAACCCGCCACCATGGAATCTCCGGCGCCTACCGTATTGACGACCTTGCCGTTTATCGCGGGCATATAATACTCTTTTCCGTTTTCGTCTACCAACACGGCACCCTTTCCCCCCATGGAAACCAGAACGTTCAAGGCGCCCATTTCCCGGAGTTTCCCGGCATACCGGATCGCGTCTTCCGGCGTGTCGATCCTAACACCGAAAATCTCACCCAATTCATCGTTATTCGGTTTGATGAAAAAAGGTCGGTATTTCAGGGAATTCAGCAGCAGGTCCTTGGTGGCGTCCACCACAAACCGAACGCCCGTTCCGCTGAGCAGTTCCATTATCTTTTCATATATATCGGAAGGCACCGTATTAGGGATACTACCTGCAAACACCAGTGTATCACCTTGTTTCAAACCTTTCAGTTTTCCAAGCAGAGCTTTGATGTCGTTTTCGGAAATTGCAGGTCCCTGTCCGTTAATATCCGTCTCGTATTCCGAACGGATCTTGACATTGATCCTGGTCAATCCTTCCTTTAAGTGTACAAAATCCGTATGGATCATTCTGCCGCCGAGTGCCTGCTCAATCGCACTTCCGGTAAACCCGGCGATAAATCCCATGGCAGTGGATTTTATTCCGAGTTCCTGTAAAACAAGCGATACATTGATTCCCTTTCCGCCACAGAATGTTTTTTCTTTTTCCGAACGGGTGATACTGCCGACCTTAAGTTCCGGTACGTAGACCAGATAATCAATCGCCGGGTTAAAAGTTACCGTATAGATCATTCGCCCACCTCCTTGACAACTGTACATTCTTTATACCGATCGTCCGGCAATTTATCCGTCAGGATACAGGCATTTCCTATGTCTGCAAAGGTGACGGCTGCCGACTTTCCGAATTTCGAATGGTCTGCTAAAATGTATGTCACATAACTTTTTTGAACAGCAGTGCGCTTCACGCTTGCCTCGTCGATATTGTGCGTGGTATACCCGATCTCCGTATGGATGCCGTTGGTTCCCAGAAAGCATTTGGTAAAGTTATACCGGTTGATCGTTTCCACACAACTGACACCCACCAATGCCTCTGTTGTCGTTTTTACTTCTCCGCCGGTCAGATATACCTTAAATCCTCTGCGAGCAAGAAGATGTGCATGATTGAACGCATTCGTCACGAACGTGACATCCTTTTGGGTAATATACGCAATCATTTTTCCGGTCGTTGTACCTGCGTCGATAAAAACAAAATCGTTGGGGCGAATCGTTTCTGCGGCATACTTGGCAATGCGTTCCTTCGCAGAAGCATTCAGCTTCATTTTTTCGTCCACATCCGGTTCTTGCAACAGAATGCTCGGTTCCATAGTCACCGCACCGCCGTGCACCTTTTTCAGTTTACCCATCTTTGCCAGCGTCAGCAAATCGCGTCGGATCGTGGATTCCGAAGCACCGGTCAACTCTGTAAGTTCTGCCACAGAAACCGAGCTGTTCGTAGACAATACTGCTATGATTTTATTGTATCGTTCTTCTGTAAGCATGACTACCCTTTGCCTTTTTGAATGATTTTGATTGGATTTGATTGAATTATATCATATATCTCGCCTTTTGTCAACCATTTTCCATCATTTTTTCTAAAAGTTTTTCAAAATCATTCATATTCAGTCACAATCGTTGCACATACACCGAAATATCGTGAAAAAGACTTGAACCATTCTTGCATGGCTACACACCTCTTTGTCAGACCGCCAAAGGGTAAACTCCGAGTGAAAACGTAAAATCCGCCCTGAAAGTTTTGCCGTTCCGATTACACCCTACACAGCCGACGCCTTTGTCATCGATACCGCGGCAGAGATCATCGGTTACAGCC
>URHI01000003.1 GCA_900547565.1 uncultured Eubacteriales bacterium
ATGGGAAATCTCGGAGCGGTACATCACGGGAATGGCCATCGAAAATACTGTCAGAAAGACGAGTGAATACCAAAGCATGAAGCGGTTTCCGGAACCGCCCGAAAGTTGCACTGAACGCAGTACCATAGCAACGATCAGCATGCCGTATGAAGCAAATTGGATCGGAGCTACAGTATATTCTGTATGTACCATACCTGACACAAGCAGTACACCGGCAGTTATGGTCAACATGGAATAATCCGGCAGTACAGACGTATTCACGAGAGACTGCCAAAATCCTTTGCAGGAGAATATTAGCATGGCTATGGTGGCAATCAAAGACAAAATTGTCAGAGTGTCTACGTAACCGTCAAATCTGCTGCGATATAGATCTGCACAGGAGCCGCGACAGATGCGCACAAGGCTCTGGGCACGTTCGGCAAACAAAATGATAAAATATCCGAGAAAAAACCATGAAATTATCGTATTCATCGGTTGACTCTGAGAGGCGTACATATTGGTAAATTCCTTTCCGATTTGATTCGGGTTACAGATTAAGAACACTTGAAACCAAAGATTTGCGGTAACTTTTTCCTCGCCTTTCGGATAATGATAGCACACTCGCATAGCTTTGTCAATCCTATTTGAGTGATTAATATATTTTTCTTACTAAGCATTTGATATTACTTCTGCTAATACATAAAAATGCAGTTCTGCAAGCTTGCGGTGGAACTTTGAAAATCTTTTAAAAATAGCCTAAACCGCAAGCCATATAAACTAAATGACATTCTTTATCCAATTATCGACAAAGGCCAGCTGTTCATCGGTATGGAACCAGTGCTCACCGTTCTCCATGACTGTGAGTTTGGCGTTGTGCCGGCGTATCCACTCATTGACCGTTTGTAATGAGGTGAGATCGTCATGACCTGCATAGAGGATCTCTGTAGGAACAGTCCATCTTACCGGGTTATCACGGACATAGCACAGGTATTTCCACGACAGTGTTTCCCCAAAGTCAGTCGGGATTTCTCCGCGCAGCTGAAGCTGCTTTTCGGATACACCTGCCCATAACATCATGTCGCAAATCAATTGCTCCATATCAAGTATAGGTGATATAAAAAGCGCCTTTTCGATTTTGCAGTTATGAAGTGAGTGCATCGTCAGATAGGCTCCTATGCTGTTGGCGATAACTGTGATACCCGAATATTTCTCATGCGCGGTGTCGTAAGCGGCCTTGATCTGATTTTTTGCGATCCACGGGAGATATCCGGCATAGTCCACCCCGATCATATCGTAACCGTCACAGATTTCCCGCCAGCGCTCAGCTTCGGCCGGATCTCCGCCCTTACCGTGAATGTATAATATTGTATTGGTTTTCAATTTTACCTCCCGGTTGTTTATTACGTTAATATATTAACTGATATTATATTTCGCAAATTTTTTTTGTCAACGTTATCAAACCGATTGACATACGGATTTTTCGTGCTATAATGATTTGTACATAATACTTATTTGTAGGGGCGCATCATGTGGGTTTTTTTGGCTCTTGGCTCTGCATTTTTTGCGGGTGTTACATCAATTCTTGCCAAATGCGGCATAAAAAAGACCGATTCGACCGTAGCAACGGCGATTCGGACAGTCGTTGTGCTTGTAATGGCGTTTTTAATGACTTTAGTTTCCGGTTCGCTCGGCGGAATAGGCGACATAACAGCAAAAACCTGGATATTTCTGATACTGTCGGGGCTTGCTACAGGTGCCTCGTGGCTATGCTACTTCCGTGCGTTGCAGGTAGGCGATATTAATAAGGTCGTACCTATTGACAAATCAAGCACGGTGCTGACGATCCTGCTTGCATTCATCGTGTTGGGGGAACCTATCTCATGGCTGAAGGGTATTTGTGTTGTACTTATTGCCGCAGGAACATTTTTGATGATTGAGAAAAAGAAATCCGACGGCGACAGCAAAAAGACTAACGGAACATGGTTGATTTATGCCTGCCTTTCTGCCGTTTTCGCCGCGCTGACTTCAATTCTCGGAAAAATAGGTATTTCAGGTGTTGAGTCCAATCTCGGTACAATGATACGGACTGCAGTGGTGCTGGTCATGTCATGGTTTATGGTGGCCGTTACAAAAAAGGGCGGGGAAGTGCGTAAAATCCATCCGAAAGAGCTGGTATTCATTTGCCTTTCCGGTGCTGCGACCGGCGCTTCTTGGCTTTGCTACTACAAGGCGCTCCGTGACGGACTTGCAAGTGTAGTTGTACCGATCGATAAGCTCAGTATTATTGTCACTATTGCGTTTTCGTACTTTGTGTTCAAGGAAAAACTATCGTTCAAAGCTGTTATTGGGCTTGTGCTCATTGTTGTCGGAACGCTTGCCATGCTTATTCCGGTAGGATGATACGGCCCATAGAACCTATGTATTACCTTGAGAGAGTTTCATATGTGTGCGTTCCCAATCATCGCGTGTCAGCCTTGTAAAGTGTTCCGTTCGGGTTTCTCCGAGGCAAGGAATGTTTTGCTCGGTGTGATGATAGTGAAAACCGCATTTTTCCTGGCAACGCTTTGATTTTTCATTTCCGTCGAAATAACCGCACCACATAGCAGTACAGCCAAGTTCTTTGAATGCATGCCTTTGAAGCTCCATTATGGCTTCGGGAATATAACCGTGTCCCCAGAAGGGTACTCCGATCCAATACCCGACTTCAAGCTCTTCACGGTTCCCTTCAAAATGTGAGAACAATCCTATACTTCCGATTGCGCGGTTATCCTGCTTCAGACATACAGCGTATGTTCCAGGGGCGGACAGCACCGTCCGTATGATTTCTCGGCTGTTTTCAACGCTCGTATGTACAGACCAGCCTGCAATCGGTCCTACGGCAGGGTCTTTAGCATATTCATACAGGCTTTCAGCATCATCATCTTGCCATGGGCGAAGTATCAGACGCTCGGTCTTGAATATCATTTTCACTTGTATTGACCTCTTTATTCGTTTTATCCGGACTGTCTATCAAAACTCAGAAGTGAGGCACAAATGTGCCTCACTTCTGAGTTTTGACGGATGCGAGGGCTAAACACCGAACTTCACCGTCCTGTAACGGTTTTATCGAAACCGATAGATTTGGCTGCCCGGCCTTCCGGGCTGGTGGAGGCGAGGGGAGTCGAACCCCTGTCCGAAAATCCTTCAATACAGCTTTCTCCGGGTGCATTGTGTCATTTAAATTTCCCCTCGGTCAACGCCGGCACACAGGCTTTGACTTTGGGTAGCCATTTTATGCGTGATCTGTTCAATGGCGAAAGGCAGATGCACGTTCACCGCTACATGACGCTCAGTCCGGAGCCGCGATACTCTCCGGAGGAACGGGCAGTCTTATAGACTGCGGCACCGCTTACGCGGCCAGTGCTACTTTTTCGTTAGCGTTTAATTTTAAGTTGGGCCGTTTCAGAGATTGCCCGGCTCTACCCGCTTACTGTATATCAAAATCCCCGTCGAAACCTTTACGCCCCCATGTGGTTTGTATTATTTGTTCATGAAAAGAGGATAGATTCAGCTCATTTATTTATCGGTGCTCCGTTTAAGGTCATATTGCTGACGTCGCAGTCTTCAATCTGAACATCCTGTAAATTGCAGTTTTTTATGACCGCTCCCGAAAGATTCAGCTTTTCAAATACCGCACCGGGTAAATTCCGGTCATACAGCCGGAAGGGAGTACCGTTCTGTTCATCAAATACCGGTTTGTTTTTACCGACAAACGTTACTACACCGTCAATGTTTTTTCGTGGCTTTTTCGGAAACTCTGCTGACGCAAAGCCTATCGGAAGTATTATAACAGGCCTTTGATTTGCCGGAATGTTCAGATATTTACGGCAGTTGTCTTCGTCAAACGCGCCTACAAAGCAACCGTCAAGACCCAACTCAGCTGCCATAAGCAACATATGGTCTGCGGCGCAGGCTGTGTCCTGTATGCAGAACAGCTTATCTCCCCGCTCTCCGAAGCGTTCTGCCAGCTTTTGAGCATCAGTACATATAACGAATATAGCCCCGGCGTTTTTTATCCAGGCTCCGCCGTAAACCTCAGGAACCAACCCTTCAATTTTTACCCGGTCGCAGACGCAATAGAAATGCCACGACTGTAGGTTGCATGCATTGGGGGCATTTACCGCTGCGTGCAGCAGTTTTTGAATTTGATCATCTGTCAGAGGTTTTCCGGTGAAGCCGCGCGTTGAACGGCGCCGGTATATTAGTTTTTCAAACTCCATATCAATCCCCATTCTGCCGCTTTGCGGCAGCACAAATAGTAATCAGAAAAATTTGCCTCGTCAAAATTCGTGCGTGAAAAAGTACATTACACTTTTGATGAATGCAACTTTCACGCCAGATTCCTGCACTCAATAATCACGGTGGCGGTCGCGCATACGACGATCGATCTCGCGTGCCGTTTCTTTGGCCGCTTCGGCATCACGCTTGTCATACAGCTTTTTACCGCGGCACAGACCGATTTCCATTTTCACATTGGAGCCGGAGAAGTACAGCGACAGTGGAACCAGTGTGTATCCTTTCTGCTCGACAAGCCCCGAGAGCTTTAGAATTTCTTTTTTGTGCATCAGCAATTTTTTCTCACGCAAAGGCTCACGATTGAATATATTGCCTTTTTCATACGGGCTGATGTGCACACCGATAGCCCAAAGCTCGCCTTTTTTAATCGAGCAATACGAGTCCTTGAGATTTACTCCGCCGGCCCGTATACTTTTTACCTCGGTGCCGAACAGTGCGATTCCGGCTTCATATTTTTCGTCGACAAAGTAGTCATGCCATGCTTTTTTGTTTTGCGCGATGATTTTACCGCTACTTTTTTTCTTTTCGGACATGCCGGAACCTCCTTTCTTAAGGACAGTTTATTATACACCATATTGCCCGCAAAATCAAGAGTTTTTTTTCGACATAATCCCCGGCTTGTCCATATTAAACCAATGGTTTACTTTTGGCTTTTTGTGTTGTGAACCAACAGCCGGGCAACAGGTGTACGATGTACCTTCATTGCTCCTTTAGGGCAGAACTCCTGACAGCAAAAACAACGTATGCATGTATTTCTGTCGACGACAGCGTATCCGTCGCTGATCGTAATGGCATGTGCCGGGCATATGTTTGCACACACGCCGCAGCCGACACATTCACGGCGTACAGCCTTGGGGCGTGCACGTAACAGCCCGCCTATTGCCGAGCCTACCAGCGCTCCGGCACGACCTCCCAAAAAGCTTTTGAACTCAAGGCTCGAATGTGACAGTACTTTTTTGTAATCGGGTACACGTATTGCGTCTATGTTACCAACTATCTCTACTCCGTCTGCATCAGCCGGTGCAAGGCCGCGAAGGTATGCCGACTCAAGCGTAGGGATATTTTGCCGCGTAAGACCAACAATTTCCGCGGCAACAATATCAAGGCAATACGGAGAAGCCGATGCCAGCAGTGCACCTATTTGCCGAGGCTCACCGGCGGTCGGTCCGTTGCCTTCCATGCCTACGACAGCGTCACAAATGCACAGCACTGTTTTAGGGAGAAAATATTCATTCAGGTCAATAATCATGTCGGCAAATACTGCGTGGTCGGGATAGCGGTAGTGATATTCCGGTTTCATTGTTCCGGGTATCACGCCGAACATGTTTTTTACGGCGCATGACAGCCCCATCATGCCGTGAGACTTGAGCTTTGAAAAATTAATAATGACATCTGCATTATCGAGATATGAAGTATATGTAAAGCTGTGTGCGGCGCGGGCATCCGGAAATATGACGTCACGCTGTGAAAAATCCCGGTTAAGGCTGCCGCCGCATTCCTCAATCTCGTTCATGCCGGTGGCATTGTATACCCGCCCGACAAATGCCGCATTGTACAGCCCACCCGGGCTGTCTCCGACGACCACCTGTGCTCCTCGGCCGACAAGCCGGCGTGTGAGCTCACACAGCAATGCCGGGTGAGTGGTAGCGGCCTTGTCCGGGCTCATAAAAGTTACGAGATTGGCCTTTATGGATATTTTCATGCCGGGTGTTACAAAGTCAAGTCCACCGAGCGGTTCAAGAAGGTTGTCGAGTGCCCGACTGATCTCATCATGACTGTAGTCGCGGCAGGGAACTAAGGATACTATGCTCATGGGGCCCCCCTGATCTGTGATTTCAAACATACATATTATAACATATATCCGCCCTGTTTGCATGTTTTTTATACATTTTTTGAAAACAAAAATGCACCCCGTCGAAGAGGTGCATATTTTGCTGTATGGTGATATCAGTACAGTTTGTATTTAAGCCGCAGATTATCGGCGATCATGGCGATAAACTCACTGTTGGTAGGCTTGCCGCGACTGTTCTGTATAGTATAACCGAAATATGAGTTCAGCGTGTCGACGTCGCCTCTGTCCCACGCCACTTCGATTGCGTGGCGTATGGCACGCTCGACGCGCGAGGTCGTGGTAGAATACTTCTTTGCTACGGAAGGATAAAGCACTTTGGTTACCGAGTTAATTATGTCGCTGTCCTTGATTGTCAGCAGTATGGCGGTACGAAGATACTGATAGCCCTTTATGTGTGCCGGAACGCCTATCTGATGTATGATTTTTGTGACCTGAGCCTCAATATCGACCGAACGGTCATCGCCGACCGAGCCGGGGAGCCGGTTTTGGCCGCGTTCCTGACATATATTCTGAATGTGATCGCACAGATTGCCGATATCGTAAGGCTTGAGCAGACATCGCTGTGCGCCGGCGTTGGTAGCTTCGATGAACAGTCCCTGATTTGATACCATTGATACCACTATAAATGCCGGCGGCTTGTCCGGGGAATAATCAATATTATGACTGTTGCGAATGACGCCGATACCGTCCATTTTTGACAGCCAGATGTCGATCAGCGCCACGTCGGGGTGAAATCTTGCCAGCTTGTTCAGCGCGTCCTCTCCGTTTACGGCTTCCTCAATGTATCGGTATCCGGCTCGCATGAGTCCGTCGCGCAGAGCAGTGCGTTGATTATGATTTTCGTCCGCGATGAGTAATTTTGTGTTGTATTCCATTGAATTTATCCTCCATGTGATTATTTTTGACAACATTATAATACCATAAAATGGAAAATAAATCAATATATATTTGGAAATAAATGTAAACAAAAATACGGCGTCAAAATTGTAAATATTTGACAAACGCCGTATGTTTTTTGATTTGCAGAGCTTTTCAAGCCCGGTTTTTGTGATGTTGGCAGGGATTTGTGAAGAAATCAGTCAGATCGACAACGTATTTGCCGTCGGAAGTTTTGGTAAATCCTATAGCACGGATAAGTGATTCGTCGCTGATATTGCCGTCATAGGTAGCGCAATGTACTCCGCACAGATCGATAAAGTTTAGTGCCGCGCGTCCGAGAAGAAAAGCCGTTTCAAATTCATTACGGCCGGGAACCTGTGCAATGTCGATCAAGCTGCCGCCTTTGTCACTTATTGTAAATTGGCATATACCGACTGATTCGCCGTCTACTGAAGCACCGTATGCCATAAGCTCCGGATCATATGTTATATTGCAGCGTGCACAGAGTGCCTCTTGTTCGGTCTTGGATTGTATGGGGAGAATCTCGAGCATTTTATTTATCCTTTCCATATAAATAGTCTATCTGGGATTGTGTCAGTGGCCTCCAGAGCCCGACAGGCAGGGAGCCTATGGCGACGCGGCGCAGCTGTGTGATTTTCATTCCGCACAGCTCGCACATTCTTCGGATCTGACGGTTTCGGCCCTCGTGCAGCGTGAATTCAAGTATGGTATAGCCGGCATTTCGACTTAGCAGCCGGATTGTAACGGGAGCAAGTACATAGCCGTCCAGCTCCCGTATGGCGCACAGCCGCGAAATATCGGCATCAGTAACGCTGCCGTGCACTGTGACGTGATATATTTTCGGGATTTCGTGACGCGGGTGAGTGAGGCGCAGGGTAAGCTCGCCGTCGTTGGTCAGCAACAACAGTCCCTCTGAGTCCATGTCAAGCCTTCCGACGGGATAGACGCGCACGCCGCAGTCAGAGACAAGCTCTGACACCGTATGCCTTCCGCGTTCATCGGACAGAGTTGTGACATATCCGCGAGGTTTGTTGAGCATGATGTACGTTTTTGGCGGCGGAGCAAATACGACCGGATTTCCGTCAAGCGTAACAGCGTCATGCTCCGGGTCTATCAACTGACCGATAGCCGCGGTAATTCCGTTTACAGATACCCGTCCTGCCGCTACTGCCGCCTCTGCCGCTCTGCGTGACATGATGGCGTTATCCGAAAAAAATTTTTGAATTCTGACCATTTTAAACAAACATATAAGTTATTGATACTCACGGCCGAACAGAGCCATGAGCCAGCGTATAAAGAAATTGTGCTTTTGTTTTACTGCTGCCCCGGTTTCGGCACACAGCGGCACACAGGCGATTATTTCACCGTCGCAGCGATATATAAGCCTGCCTACCTGCTGTCCTGCCGAAAAAGGCGCAATTAAAAAGCGGGGAGCTTCAACAGTACAGCTGATATCGCCGTGAGATGCCGGCAGGGTCAATGCGACCTGTGTGATATTTGAGCATATCACGCTGTCCTGACTGCCGCCGCAAACCGCAAGGGATACTTTGTAGCTTCCCTTAGCGGCAAGCTCAAGTCTGACATACGAGGCAAAGCCCCAGTCGAGCATAGAGGTGTGGTCGCGCCAGTCGTCCGGTGCATTCAACGTCACGGCGACAAGGCGCATGCCGTCGCGTTCGGCTGCTGATACAAGACAGCGGCCGCACTTTTTGGTGTATCCCGTTTTTACACCGATAGCCCCGTCATAGCTGCGCAGCATGCGGTTGTGGTTGACCAGCAACCGTATACCTTCGCCGCTGTTGAAGCTGATGTTTCGCTTGCGGGTCGAGACCACAGCCAGAAAGTCCTCGTTGTTCAGCGCATAGCAGGACAGCTTTGCAAGATCATAGGCTGTTGTGTAGTGCTCGGGATCGTCAAGGCCGTGTGGGTTGGTAAAATGCGTTCCGGACAGTCCGAGCTCGGCGGCTCGGCGGTTCATCATATCGGCAAAGGCAGGGACACTGCCTGCAATCAAAATGGCAATTGCCTCTGCCGCGTCGTTGGCAGATTCCAGCATCAGTGCGTACACCAGCTCTTTCATAGTAAGCTTTTCGCCGTCCACCAGATATACCGACGAGCCTTCAATTCCCACCGCGGCGGCGGGAACAGTATATTCGGCATCGATATTGCCGTGCTCAAGCGCAATGAGAGCGGTCATGATCTTTGTTGTGCTGGCCATTGGTAGCTTTGAGGACGCATTTTCCGAATACAGCGCCTCCCCGGTGTTACCGTCCATGAGTACCGACGCCTGCGCAGACAGTGACAGCACATCGCGATTAACGTCGGATATTTCCGGGGTATCTGCCCTGAGAAGCGGATTGTTTGCATTGCGTCCCGAGCCCGTTGTGCTGCGCTGCCGGTCAGCAGTCCCGTACGACAATGACGAAACGGGAAGTACAGCTGAGCAGAGCAGCACCGCAACGCACAATAACAGTGCAATGTATTTTGTTGAGTATGACATAAGCACCCCCGGACAACATAATATTTCAATCTATTATATTGCTCCGGGGAATGGTGTATGTCATTCTTCTGCGGCTTTTTCGGCGTCGGATTTCTTTTTGAATACCTTTTTGATACCGTTGAGTATTTCGGGGCTACGTTCAATGATTCCGGCGATTTGCTCGACGGGATCGGACTGTGCAGGTGTACCGATGTTGATCATTTCGACGTTCCCGTCGGCGCCTACAACCAAAAATCCCACCGGGGATACCGACAGTCCCGAGCCGCCGCCACCGCCAAAGTTCTGGGTATCGGACGGCTTACTCGGCGCCTGCTTTCCGAAATAGTCCACGCCGCCTGAAGCGAAGCCCACCGAAACCTTGGATACGGGAATGATGGTTACACCTCCCGGAGTGATGTAGGGCGTGCCTATGACAGTGTTGGCATCCACCATGGAGCGCATGTTTTCAAGTGATGTGCGTATGATCTCTTCAATCTTGTTTTCGTTTGCCATTTTGTAAACCTTTCTCCGAAGTCGGGCTGTTATGCCGCGCCCTCCGATCCGTTTTTATTTTTAATTTTTTTGACCTTCATAAATTTGCGTATGTCGTCCGGGGAATGAATACCCGATCGGTACAGCAGGCTGAGCAAGCGGCGAAGACGCACGGTGACCGTAATGCGGATGTCCAGCTTGTTTTTTTCGGCGCAGAAATCCGGAGCCACATGAAGCGTGGCACGGCGTGGCATATCAAAATCGGTAGTGTTGCGCAGAAATTCCATAAGATATCCTACGCCCTGAACCACCCCTCCGTAAAGAATTGCCGTAGAGGCAGGGTCACCGGTAGCAACCATCACATTAAGGTGAAGCAGGCGAATTTTCAGTCGCCCGGCGAACTGTGTGCAGAACACCTTGATCACATTCAATACAAACTTGATGATGTACATGACATCCGGGACTGTTTTATATTGTTCATCCTGCGGTTCTGCGGCTTTTTTCAGGCGCTTTGCCGCCCGCGCACGGAGCTTTTTCTGTTCACGGCGGCGCCTGCGTTCCACTTTTTTCAGCGTATAATCCGATACTCGAACGCGCCGGGTCTTGTGTTCGTCATTGACGCCGAAGCTGAACACACGTATGCCGTAAACATAGAATTTAAGGCTGACAATGTCGTCGTTGTTGCCTATTATCAGTATTTTGACTCCGGCGGTGAGCACTATCAGCGCTATCAGCAACAAAAGAGCCACCGGTATTGCCGGCAGTATCCACAACAGCTTAATTGCGCTCACCTCCAATTGTTTCTTATGTAATTATTTCCCCTGCTCAGTGTTCTAATGCAGCGTCATCGGCATTGTCCGGCTTTTGCTCATCTGATATCGGTGTCGCACCGGAAGCTACCGCAGGGTCGGATTGTGCTTTTTCCGGCGGAACCAGCGCTTCGGCTGCCGGCAGCTCTGACAGTGAATTGATGCCGAATACTCTCAGAAACTTGTCTGTCGTGCCGTATAGCATCGGACGCCCGGGCGCGTCAAGCCGTCCCACTCCCTCGATCAACCCTTTGTCTATCAGGGAACCGACTGCATAAGAGCTGTCGACGCCCCGTACGGCGTCGATAAACGCGCGCGTAGTCGGCTGATTATATGCGACTACCGCCAGCACCTCCATGGACGATGCCGAAAGGTTGCCGCCGCGGCGTATGCCCAGTGCCTCGCGTATATATGGAGCAAAGCGTTCCTTGGTGCACAACTGGCAGGCGTCGTCAAAGGTCAGCAGATTAAGTCCGCGCGGCGAGTCCTCGGCGTTGATGGATACTGCCATGTTTTCGACCAGCAGTCGTATGTCCTTGGGCGGCAGTCCCAGCACTTCGGACAGCTTTTCATATTTTACGGGATATCCGGCGGCAAACAGTATCGCTTCGATCGCGGCTTCCACGTTTGTAATTACGGGCATAGAGTCATTCATTTATTTGAGGTCCTTTCGCATCAATAAGCGTCGCCGACATGTTCCTCATCCGTCAGAACCGTTGAGTCGTCGGTGTTCAGAATAAACTTGGTATCCAGTCCGTGGAGTGAGTCGGGAATATAAGTATCATCGCTTTCATCTATTAGCAGGCGGCGTATCTTGACCAGCTCGAGCACGCCGACAAATGCAGCGATAAGGTCGGGCAGTGTCTGCTCGTCACCGATAAGCTCATTGAGAGAGGCGTGTCCTGTTTTACGTATGCGGTTTAGCATACCTGCAATTTTGACCTCGACTGAAACCACCCTTTTGCTTATCATGGGCGTGAATGCGTGTGCCTTTGCGTCCTCCATGGCGTCCATATAACTGCGGACGCGGCGCATTGCCAGCCGGAGCGACTCTACGCTCTGATCGGCTACAAAGCTACGGTCAACCGAGATCTCGTCGGTGTCCTTGACCATACGACCGCTGTAAATAACATACTGCTCGGCCATACGAACTGCAGCCGCCTTAGCTTGCTGATACCGCAGCAGTGCGTCAGTGATCACCTTGCGCGGGTCCTCAGTATCCTCGGAAGGACGCGGCAGCAGCATGCGGCTTTTGATGAGCATAAGCTCGCTTGCCATTACAATGAATTCCGAGGCAAGCTCCATGTCCATTGCCTGCGCGGCTTTTATATACTCAATGTACTGCTCGCAGATGAGCGATATGGGTATGTCTTCTATATTTACCTTGTTCTTTGATATCAGCGCTAAGAGCAGGTCGAGCGGCCCCTCGAAGCTGTCGAGCTTATATTGAATGGCTTCCATAATATTATAAGATCTCCGGAGTCATAAAAAGATCTAGTTGCCGAGGCCGACAATATACATCATGCCTTTGAAAATGCCTCTTGTGACAAAGCTGATGACCGGCGAAAGCACGCCGGTGATGAGCAGTACCATTACCACGATATTGATGATGCGCTCATATTTCATTATGCCGAAGTACCACTTGGGCGGTAGGAAAACATAGAACAGCCGTGAGCCGTCAAGCGGAGGTACGGGCAACAGGTTGAACACCGCCAGCGTTATATTCATGTAAGCTGCGTAATAGCAGAAAATGGACAACAGCTCAAAGTAAATGTTTTCGCCGTGCCAGAAAATGAAGATAAGGCGTATAAACAGCACATTGACAAATGCCAGAAGCAGGTTGGATATCGGTCCTGCAGCAGCGGACAGTGCCATATCTCGGCGTGGGTTTTTGAAGTTGCGGGTGTTGATCGGAACCGGATTTGCCCAACCAAATCCGGCAATAAGCATACAGAGAAAGCCTATGGGGTCAAGATGTTTTATTGGATTAAGCGTCAGACGCCCCATGTTTTTTGCGGTGGGGTCGCCGAGCCTATAAGCTATATAACCGTGCGCCGTTTCGTGCAATGACAGTGAGAAGAGTATTATGATAATGCTGAACAGCACGCTTACTATCGTCATAGTAAGGTCTCCGCCGCTTTGGTAGCTTCTTATTATATCAAGCAGCATTATTCAGTTCCTTTCAGAGATATGTGCGGCGTCAAGTATTGCGCGCCACAGTTCGTCGCGCCCTTCGCCGTTATGAGACGAAAAGGGAATTGTGCGGACACCCGCGGCCAACTTGTGGCCTTCGATCGCAGGCAGAGCCGCTGTCCGCTCGCTTTTGTTAAGCTTGTCTGTTTTTGTTATGACTATGACATACGGCAGATTCGAGTGACGAAGATAATCCAGCATCATGGCGTCATCCTGCGTAATTCCCACGCGGCAGTCAATCAGCTGTACGACCAGCCGCAGAAGGTCGATGTTAGGATTTTTTGTGAAGTATCCGTCTGTCAGTGCAGACCATTTTTGCTTGTCGCAATGCGGGCGGCGGGCAAAGCCGTAGCCCGGCAGGTCGACTAAAAACAGTTTTTTGTCAACATCGTAGAAGTTTATGGTGATTGTCTTACCGGGAGATGAACTGACACGTGCCAGGCTTTTGCGGCCGAGCAGGGTATTTATAAGCGAGCTTTTGCCCACGTTGGAACGACCGGAAAAAGCTATCTGAGGCATGGGATCTGCCGGGAACTGACGTATGAACCCGGCACTGATGCGCAGAGCTATGTTGTTAAGGTTGAGCGCCATAATGATCTCCGTTTACGGTGTTGTTATTGTGGATATGCGGCGACAGGTCGGATATTGCGTCGACATTTTCCGCGCCGTGCGGTACGGAAATGCCGGGGATCGACATCGGAGCCTCGGTGAGAGCCGCCTGTAGCACTTCGGATACATTTTTGACCGGTATGAACTTTATACTCTGTCTTACGGTGGGATCGATCTCTTCAAGGTCCGGGACGTTCTGCTCGGGTATCAGTACCGTTTTTACACCGGCGTTGAATGCCGCAAGAGTTTTCTCCTTAAGACCGCCTATGGGCAGTACTTTGCCGAGCAAAGTTACCTCGCCGGTCATCGCCACATCGCGGTGCACCGGGCGTCCGGTCAGCGCACTGACAAGTCCCGTTACCATTGTTACGCCGGCTGACGGGCCGTCTTTGGGCACTGCACCCTCGGGAGCGTGAATGTGTATGTCTTTGGTTTTGTAAAAGTCATGGGGGATACCGTACCTGTCAGCCACATAGCGAACATAACTGACCGCTATCTGAGCTGACTCCTTCATGACTTCACCGAGAGAGCCGGTAAGCTCAATTTTACCGGTTCCGTCAAGTATTGCAACTTCGATCTTAAGCATATCGCCGCCGACCTCAGTCCACGCCAGTCCGTTTACAACACCCACCTGATCGTCGGCTTCTATGCGATCGCCGGTGAATTTGCGGACACCGAGATAAGCCGGCAGGTCGTCGCGGTCGATTACGACGCGTGACACACCGTCCGTTACGATTCGCTTTGCCGCTTTACGGCACAGCGCTGCTATATCTCGCTCAAGGTTGCGTACGCCCGCCTCGCGGGTATAAGAGGCGATTATATCTTCCAGTGCGGCATCTGTAATGCGAACCATGCGGCGGTTAAGACCGTGTCGGCTCAGCTGCTTTCCGAGCAGGTGATGCTTGGCGATGCTCAGCTTTTCGGCCGGAGTATAGGTATGTAGCTCTATAACCTCCATACGGTCGAGAAGCGGGCGCGGAATAGTGTCAAGCGTGTTTGCCGTTGTGATGAACAGACATTCGGAAAGGTCAAACGGCAGTTCTATGAAGTGGTCACGGAAGGTCTTGTTCTGTTCCGGATCGAGCACCTCAAGAAGCGCCGAAGAAGGATCACCGTGCGCGTCGCGCGTCAGTTTATCGACTTCGTCCAGCAGTATAAGTGGATTGCGGACCTTGACCTGTGCCATGGCAGTCATAACGCGTCCGGGCATGGCTCCGATATAGGTCTTGCGGTGGCCGCGTATATCGGCCTCGTCGCGTACACCGCCCAACGAAACACGTACATACTTGCGTCCGGTAGCCTTGGCTATTGATGCTGCTACAGAGGTCTTGCCGGTCCCGGGAGGGCCAACGAGGCAGATTATCTGACTTTTAAGCTCAGGTGTGAGCTGCTTTACCGCTATGAATTCAAGTATGCGCTCCTTGACCTTTTCGAGTCCGTCGTGATCCGCATCAAGAATTTTGCGCGCCGCCTGGACATTGGCACGCTCACGTGTCACCTTGTGCCACGGAAGCTCGAGGCAGGTTTCAAGATATGTGCGTATAACGCTGGCCTCGGCTGAACCGAACGGGACCTTGGAAAGACGGTCGTTTTCTTTGAGCAGCTTTTCTTCAACCTCATGCGGCAGGTGAGCGGCGATTATCCGGTTGTAGAATTCTTCATTTTCGTTGTCGCCCTCGCCTAGTTCATCTTCAATCACTCGCATCTGCTCTCGCAGATAGTAGTCTCGGCGTTCACGGTTAAGATGCTCCTGGACTTTGGCGTGAATGTCATACTCGTACGACAGCAGCTGACGTTCTTCCTCAAGCAGCCGTGCCACCAGCGACAGCCGCTCAATAGGGCCGAACTGCTCGAGTACCGCCTGTTTGTCCTCTGTCTTGACAAGAAAGCCGGACGCGACGTAGTCGGCAAGCATTGACGGGTTTTTGATCGCCTTTGCTGCCGTGAACAGCTCCTTTGAGATGTGCGGTAGAAACGGCTGAATACCGTCGAGCACAGACAGGACTTCGCGCATATATGCCTCGGTTTTTATATCGGTATCGTCAAGATACAGGCTTTTGCAGATAAGATCGGCGGAAATATAATCTCCGTCTGCATTATAACTGACTACGCTGGCGCGGCTGATGCCGACGAATGTCAGTTGCATATTGCCATCTGGCGTGCGCAGCGCGTTTTTGATTTTTGCAGTAGTGCCGACGTAGCACAGGCAGTCAGTCTGCGGTTCACCCTCGCATGGACGCTTGAGTGTGACTAAAAATATTTTATGGCCGGATGACACGGCCGCATCTGCGGCAGCCATGCTGACACGGTCGGTTATTTCAACGCTGGTGGATATGGACGGAAACGCCACTGTATCCCGGAGTATGACTACCGGAAGAGTTGCTTCCGAAATTTTTTCTAAATAACTGGACATGAATATTTCCTTTCAGGGTAAATTGAACAGATACTAAATCATCAATTTAATATTATATCACACACTATGTTCTTTTTCCATATCTTTTTTGAAATTTTACTAAATAATCGTGCTGCTGACACATATCCGTCACAGCCACGGCAAAAAACAAAAGCACAACGAGCGACCGTTGATGCGCGTTGATACCATGAGATTGATATTCCGCAAAATCCGGTGACTGGTTGTGCATAGGGGGTGCGAGTCTTGCCTTCCTCGCATGGCTCTATTATACTACTAATGCCGACCTTTGTAAATTATCAAAAATGACGATTTTTCGGTGAAAAATTCGTTAAAAAAGATACAGCAGAGAAAAAAGAGAGCATTATTATGTCGAATTTGGCCAAAATGCCTACTTGACATAAAAAGAGAACTATTTGTTTGCGGATTTTTTAAAAAAAGGCTTGACAAGCATCTTAACCGGTGCTATAATAATGGAGCAAAAAGAAGCAGAGCCTCCGCTCTCACCCTGCCACAGCAGTGCGCTGGGTTGATAACACGTATCCCGTACGGGATTTTGTCGCGCGGAGAACTGCTTTCCGAGCGATTTTATTTTTTTGGGGGTGTTAACATCGCAACAAAAGATATGCTCATCAATGACGATATCCGCGCAAAAGAGGTTCGGGTAATCGGTGAGGATGGAGAACAATTGGGAATTATGAGTGGCGACGCAGCAAAGCATGCTGCCGCGGAAGCGGGTCTTGACTTGGTTATGATCGCCCCTACGGCGACTCCGCCGGTATGCAAGATCATGGATTTCGGTAAATTCCGTTTTGAACGCGACAAGCGTGAAAAGGAAGCCAAGAAAAAACAGCAGACCGTTGAGCTCAAGGAGATTCAGCTGTCCTGCCGCATTGACACTCACGATTTTGAAACCAAGGTGAGACATGCGCTACGCTTTCTCGGAGATGGAAATAAGGTTAGGGTAGTCATGCGCTTCAAGGGGCGTGAAATGGCACATATTGCGCTTGGCCGTGAGATCATTGAGAAGTTCGAGCAGGCATGTTCCGAGGCAGGTACGACTGATAAGCGGCCGGTGCTTGACGGACGTTTTATGAGTATGGTGCTCAGCCCGATAAAGGCTAAATAAGTTCATATTGACCCGCCCGGCGGGCTTGATTGATATATTTTGTTTCAAAGCAAAAAGGAGATATTACACAATGGGAAAGATTAAAACACACAGAGCCTCTGCCAAGAGATTTTCTGTTACCGGCACCGGTAAGGTTAAAATGAATCACCCCCCCCCCCGCCATAAGCTGGGCCTGAAGGACCAGAAGCGCAAGAGACATCTTCGCACTGCGTCCTATGTACAGGGTGCTATGGCCGCTAACATGAGAAATCTGATTCAGAAATAACCGGAAATTGGGAGGAATAGAACAATGGCAAGAATTAAGGGCGCGGTTACAACCCGCAAGAGAAGAAATAAAGTACTGAAGGCCGCTAAGGGCTACTGGGGTGCGAAATCAAAGCATTTCAAGATGGCCAAGCAGGCCGTCATGAAGAGCGGTAACTATGCTTTTGCAGGCCGCAAGCTGAAAAAGAGAGATTTCCGTCAGCTGTGGATCACCCGTATTTCCGCTCAGTCCAAGCTGAACGGTATGAATTATTCCACATTTATGCACGGACTCAAAAAGGCTGGTATCGACCTCAACCGTAAGATGCTGTCCGAGATCGCTATTTCCGATCCCGCTGCATTTGCAGTGCTGGCAGAGAAGGCCAAGGCTGCTCTCTGAGGCAACAAAACAGTGAAAACCCGGTAAATAACGCCGGGTTTTCTCATATTCATTGATATTCATGAAATTTCGTAATAATATGCGCAGAACGGTGTAGTATATGGAAGAATTAATTTCGTCACGTCACAATCAGACGATAGTCAGTATATGCAAGCTCTCAGACCGAAAAAACCGAGAGGCTGCGCGTCTTTTCCGCTTTGACGGTATAAAGCTGTGTGCCGAGGCCATACTTGCCTGTGTGGAGCCGGTATATATCCTGCTGCGCCGCGGTGACTGTGAGCCGGTATCTCAACGTATACGTGATATTTGCGGCAAGAGTCCGCGTGACACCGGTGCGCGTGTAATAGTGCTTGAAAACAGTCTTTTCGACGCCGTGTCGGAAGAAAAATCTCCCGAAGGTGTGATAACTGTTGCAAAATATATTGACAAATTTCATAAAGTTGCTACAATAGATAGTAACTCAGCGTTTTTTGATGGCTTGGGCTCCCGGATAATGCTGCTTGAGGATATCAGAGATCCGGGTAACCTGGGTACAATTATGCGCAGTGCTGCGGCGCTGGGTATGGACGAGCTGATACTGTGCGGAGATTGCGCCGACATTTACAGCTCCAAAACCGTGCGTGGAAGCATGGGTGCACTGTTCCGTCTCAAGCTGAGCCTGTGCTGGGACTCTGCCGCGGCAGTACGCGGAATTCAGACGGCGGGGCGACGTGTGCTTGCAGCAGCGCTGGCAGACAACGCCCGCCCTGTTAAACAGGCGGGACTTCGCGCATCAGACTGTATAGCCATCGGCAATGAGGGACATGGCCTTGGCCGTGAGGTGATTGATTTGTGTGACGGCAGCGTTATTATCCCAATGAGAGCCGGAAGCGAGTCGCTAAATGCGGCAACTGCTGCGGCAATATTCATGTGGGAGATATGCGGCTGCGCAGAATAACCGGATATGATATTGGCAACCGTCAAATTGTGGTTGATTGATTTGTAACTCATATACCAGCTTTCCGTCTTTGACTACATCATCGAAAGGATTGGGTACCGATATGCGTTCTGAAAATCTGTATTGGGTTTGGCTGTCTGAAAAACTGGGTGTGGCGAGTCCTGATCTTCCGCGGCTTATGACGGAATACAGGTCTCCATACGATATTTATGCCGCGCCCCCGGAGGAACTGGCCGAGATACACAATCTTACACCGGAAGCAGCGCACCGACTGTCTGACAAATCGCTGGAGAGCGCGGCTAATATTGTGGATTTCTGCGCCAAAACGGGAGTGCGTATTTTGCCTTACAATGATAATGAGTTTCCACGTCTGTTGCGCATGCTTCAGGATCCGCCGGCGCTGCTTTATGTAAAAGGTACTCTGCCGGATATGAACAGCCGTGTGTGTATCGCGGTAGTCGGAACAAGGCGTATGAGTAAGTACGGACGTGATAACGCTTTCCGCTTCGCTTACGATCTCGGCGCGGCAAGTGTTGTTGTTGTCAGCGGGCTGGCACTCGGTATAGACGGTGTTGCGGCGGGAGGCGCTATCAGCGGCGGAGGAAAAACAGTAGCGGTGCTGGGCTGCGGTATTGACCGTATGTATCCGGTGCAGCACACCAGGCTTGCCGGCCTTGTGGTTGAAAACGGCGCGATCGTTACCGAGTTTGCCCCCGGAACACCGCCTGTCGGTTCCAACTTTCCTATACGCAACCGTATAATCAGCGGCATGTGTCAGGGAACACTGGTGGTAGAGGCTGACGAGCACAGCGGTGCGCTTATTACGGCAAAACGCGCCGATATGCAGGGGCGTCAGGTTTTTGCTATCCCGGGAAACCTGGGAGAACAGAATTCCGAAGGGCCTAATGTGCTTATACGTGATGGTGGCCTTATTGCGGTTGAACCGGATGACATACTGGCTGAATATAAGGATTACTACGACAAATTCATTGATATTCCGCGCATGATGGCTGCCCGGCGGCAGTATGATTTTTCGGAAGAGATTCTTGACCGTATGGGGATATGTGCCCGTGTTCCGAAGGACAGGCAACCTCATACAAACAATGCCCCTTCGGCACCGCGTGAGGCTTTTGTCAGGACAGGGCGACGCGGAACAAACCCGTCGGCAGATGCCGGCATACAATTCAATGATAACAGCGATGATCGGCTGAGTTCGGCGGATTATGTTTTGCAGGCTTCAGGTTCCCGTGCGGCGGCACAGATTTCGTTTCATGATACAGGCGCCGGTCAAAATAAGCCTGTGACGACTGTTTATCGGGCCGAACGACGGATATCGGATAAATCAGCCGAAGCATTGGCGTCACTTGACGAGCGTCACAGGGCGCTCTTTGCCGAAATGCCGGATGACCGCGCGATAAATACAGACGCGCTTTCGCGGCTCGGCTTTACCGTAGGAGAAGTCATGAGCATAATGACAAAGCTTGAGATAATGGGTCTTGTCAGCTCGCTTCCCGGCGGATTGTACATCAAAAGATAATTATTTTAAGGATTAAATATTATGGCAAATCTTGTAATAGTGGAGTCACCTTCTAAAGCTGCTACAATAAAGGGCTATCTTGGCTCAAATTATAAGGTGGTGGCTTCCAAGGGGCATGTCCGTGACCTGCCCAAAAGTACCATGGGTGTTGATATTGATAATAATTTTGCCCCCCATTACATTAACATTCGAGGCAAGGGGGATCTGATAAAGGAGATCAAAAAGGAAGCAAAGGCTGCAGGCAAGGTGTTCCTTGCAACCGACCCTGACCGTGAAGGAGAGGCGATCTCGTGGCATCTCGCCATGACGTTGGGTATACCCGTTGATAAAACCCTGCGTGTAACCTTTAACGAGATCACCAAAACGGCGGTTAAATCGTCCATTAAGGCTCCGCGTCAGATCGACATGAATTTGGTCAATGCGCAACAGGCGCGCAGGATCCTTGACCGCATCGTCGGCTATAAACTGTCTCCGTATCTCTGGAAGACAGTAAAAAGCGGTCTTTCGGCAGGGCGAGTGCAGTCCGTAGCTACCAGAATTATTGTCGACCGTGAGGAGGAGATACGAGCGTTTGTCCCGGAGGAATACTGGACCATAGATGCTCACCTAGATTGTTCCGGCTCGAATCTCATAGCGCATTTCTACGGTGATGAGAGTGGGAGAATTCGTATTGCCAATCATGCTGAGGCTGAAAAAATAAAATCGGCAGTAGACGGCAAGCCGTTTACTGTAAGCTCGGTAAAGCGCGGTGTGCGCCATAAGACACCGGCGCCTCCATTTACTACCTCAACAATGCAGCAGGAAGCGTCGCGCAAGCTGGGATTTCAGTCGGCGCGTACCATGCGGGTGGCACAGGAGCTTTATGAGGGTATTAACTTGGGTGTGGAAAACGGCGGTGTACAGGGTCTTATCACATACATGAGAACCGATTCACTCCGTATATCTTCCGAGGCACAGCAGGCCGCCAAGCAATACATTGTTGCCAAGTACGGTGAAAAGTATTATCCTGCCTCCTCACGCAATTACAAGACACGGGCAGGGGCGCAGGACGCACATGAAGCAATCCGGCCGTCCGTGATGGCATTGGAGCCGCTTGCTATCCGTAAGCATCTGACTATAGATCAGTACAGGCTGTATAAGCTGATTTGGGAACGCTTTGTGGCAAGCCAGATGCAGTCAGCCGAGCTTAACACAGTAGTGGCCGATTTCAACAGTCAGGGATATATTTTCCGCGCAAGCGGTTATACCGTGGCATTCCCGGGATATATGGCTGTGTATGAGGAAACCGAAGATGAGCATCGCAGTACTGCCGATGATGACAATTATGATGTCAAGGACATGCTGATACCCGATATCAAGCAGGGGCAGTTGCTCGACTGTACTGCCATTGATGCAGACCAGCATTTTACTGAGGCACCTCCGCGGTATACCGAAGCATCGCTTATCAAATTTCTCGAAGAAAAGGGAATAGGACGCCCCAGCACTTATACCCCTATTATTACAACAATTATCGGCCGCAATTACGTCAGCCGGGACGGCAAATCCCTGGTACCTACGCAGCTTGGGGAAGTAACGACAAAGCTGATGAAGGAAAACTTCGCTGATGTTGTCAATTACCGCTTCACCGCTGAAATGGAGACCAATCTGGATGAGATCGAACGCGGTAAGGTAGATATGAACAAGGTGCTCTCGGATTTCTGGTCGGATTTCAGCAAAGAGCTTGAGGCAGCGGACAAAAGCACGGTTGACGGCGGATTGCTGCCGCCGCCCGAAGAAACGGATATGATCTGCGAAAAGTGCGGCAGCCGCATGGTGGTCAAGATGGGACGTTACGGCAAATTTGCCGCCTGCCCCAATTATCCTCAGTGCCGCAACACCAAGCCGCTGGAGCCTGTATCTGACAAAGGCGAGGATCAAAAAGCGCAAAAGCCGTTGGAGATTGCCGACTTCAAGTGCGAAAGGTGCGGAGGAGACATGGTGCTGAGAACCGGTAAGTTCGGCAGCTTTTATGCCTGCGTCAATTACCCGAAGTGCCGCTTTACCAAACAAAAAGTCAAGGAAACAGACGTGCCGTGCCCCAAATGCGGGGCCAAGATCATAATAAAGCACGGGCGTAACAAGACTGTGTTTTATAGCTGTGAACGTTATCCGGAATGCGATTTTTCGTCATGGGACGCGCCGACGCTTGAAAAATGTCCCAAGTGCGGGGGCATGCTGTTCCGCCGCAAAGGCAAGGATACACTGTATTGCCGTACCGAGGGATGCGGCTACGAGTCCGAAAAATGAGGTTTGGTGAATGAAAGACAAACTGACAATATGCGGTGCAGGCCTTGCCGGCTGTGAGGCGGCATGGCAGGCCGCACAGCGCGGAGTACCGGTAAGGCTTATTGAAATGAAGCCGGAGAAATATACTCCGGCTCATCATGACGCGCGTTTTTCCGAGCTTGTTTGCTCCAACTCACTGCGCTCCGACCGTGTGTCAAATGCAGTAGGACTGCTCAAGGAGGAGCTGCGGCGGCTGGGCTCGCTTATTATGGAGGCGGCTTATGCCAGCCGGGTACCGGCAGGTTCTGCACTTGCAGTAGACCGGCATCAGTTCTCGGAATACATCACAAATAAAGTAAAAAGCCATCCTAATATACAGGTTGTTTGCGGAGAAGTGACATCGGTTGACGACGAGGGCATCACAATTATCGCTACCGGACCGCTTACATCTGACCCTATGGCGGACTATATACAAAATACGCTTGGTTGCGGCGGACTTCACTTTTTTGATGCTGCTGCCCCTATAGTCGATGCCTCCGGGATAGACATGAATGTAGCCTATTTCGGGTCGCGCTATGACAAGGGAGATGCCGATTATATCAACTGCCCCATGACGCGTGAGCAGTATGACGCATTTTATAACGCACTGATCAATGCACGCGAGGCTGAACTCAAGGACTTTGACCGCGAAACGCAAAAAGAGCTCGAGGTGTTTGAGGGCTGTATGCCGGTTGAGGTTATGGCACGGCGCGGCTACGACACACTTCGCTTCGGCCCGCTTAAGCCGGTCGGGCTTGTCGATAAGCGCACGGGGCGTGAGGCATATGCGGTGGTTCAGCTGCGAAAGGAGAACGTCGAGGGGACAATGTACAATCTTGTCGGCTTTCAGACGCACCTTGCGTTTCCCGAACAAAAGCGTGTCTTTGGCATGATACCCGGGCTTGAGAATGCAGAGTTCCTGCGCTACGGTATAATGCATAGGAACACTTATCTCAATTCGCCCGGTCTGCTCAACTGCTATTACGGGTTGATAGCGCGTCCTGAGATCTATTTTGCGGGGCAGATGACCGGAGTTGAGGGTTATGTTGAGTCTGCGGGAAGCGGATTTGTGGCAGGCGTGTCGGCTGCGGCACAGTTTGCAGGCAAGGCACCGCTTGTATTTCCCGAAACTACTATGCTTGGAGCTATGGCGGCATATGTCAGCCGCGGCGGTGTGGGTAAATTCGTGCCCATGAACGCAAATTTCGGCATTATTCAATCCTTAGATAAAAGGGTCAAGGGCGGTAAGCTGGCAAAAAACGAAGCACTTGCCGGGCGCTCTCTTGAGGAGATAGACAGGATCAAGAATCTTATCTGATTTTTATGGAAGGGAAAAAAGTGAAAATAATTGTTGATGCTATGGGCGGCGATCATGCACCCGAAGAAATTGTCAGAGGTGCATTTGAGGCCGCGGACGAGTACGGCTGTGAGCTGGTGCTGTGCGGTGATGAAGGCAGGATACGTGATCTGGCAACCCGGAACGGTTGGCCGTTGGATAAACATCGCATAGTTCACTCAGACATTGCGGTCAGTATGGAGGACGACCCGATGGTGGTGCTTCACTCAAAAAAAGAGTCGTCCATGTGTGTTGGACTGCGTTTGCTTGCGGCTGGCGAGGGAGATGCATTTGTCAGCGCAGGAAATACCGGGGCACTGTTCACTGCGGCAAGCCTGATAGTTCGCAAAGTACCGGGACTGCAGCGCGCCGCGATAGCGAGCATAATTCCTATGAAGCCGCCGGTGCTGCTGCTTGACTCAGGAGCCAACGTAACGGTAAATGACGAGTACCTCGAACAGTTTGCCGTTATGGGCAGTGTTTACATGAAAAGTATTTACGGGATACCGTGTCCGCGTGTCGGACTGCTGAATAACGGTACCGAGGAGTGTAAGGGAACGCAGCTGCAGATGGATACATACAAACGGCTGTCCGTCAATCCCGACATTAATTTTATTGGTAACGTGGAGGCTAATCACATTCCGCTTGATGCATGTGATGTGCTGGTGACAGATGGCTTTACCGGAAACATACTGCTTAAATCCATTGAAGGTATGGGAAGGCTCATGCTGACGACCTTGCGTGACTGCTTCACCGCGAATCTGCGAACGAAAATCGCTGCGGGACTGGTCAAGGACAAAATTAATGGTATCAAAAAGGATTTTGATTCATCGGAGTATGGGGGAGCACCGCTTCTCGGATTGCGCCGTCCCGTCATTAAGGCGCATGGGTCTTCAAAAGCCAAAGCACTCAAAAATGCCGTACGTCAGGCTATCGGATATTCCGGCAACGGAATAATTGACGAGATCACCGACGAAATAAAGCGTATAAGTGCTCAGCCCCGTCCGACCGGTACTGCCCCGGAGGAAGACAAATGAATTTACCTATGGATATTTCCGGGTTTGAGGCCCGTATAGGATATACATTCAAAAATAAATCGCTCATTGAAACGGCACTTACCCATTCCTCTTACTCACATGAGCTGAAGGCACGGCATATTGACTGTGAATACAACGAGCGGCTTGAGTTTTTGGGTGACTCGGTGCTGTCTATCGTTGTCAGCGAGTATCTGTATACTCATTATGCCGACCGCCATGCCGAAGGGGATCTTACCCGTATGCGTGCCGATGTCGTGTGCGAAAATGCATTGGCTCGTTATGCACGCAAGGTCGAGCTTGGAAAGTATCTGCGTCTCGGCAGAGGAGAGGACAAAAACCACGGACGTGAGCGGAAATCCATTATAGCAGATGCCTTTGAAGCAACACTGGCGGCAATGTATCTGGATGCCGGTGAGCGGGGCAAGCAGGTGGTGTCGGACTATCTTATGCCTTTTGTGCTTGAGGAGCTTGAGCGCTTTGTCGGAAATGACAACGGCAGAGAGGTCGCTCAGGACTATAAAACGCATCTGCAGCAGTTCATCCAGCAGTCTGACAACGAACAGCCTGAGTATATAACGGTGGGTGAGTCGGGGCCTGATCATGAAAAAGTATTCGAGGTTGAGGCACGGCTTAATTCCAATGTGATAGGCCGCGGTTCGGGACACTCAAAGCGCGAGGCAGAGCAAAACGCAGCACGCCAGGCGCTGGAGTTGTTCGGAGAACTGAAATAAAAACACGCTTCGCGAATAGCTGTGTGCGTCCAATGATTAAAGGGGTTGGCACGGCTTTTCGCGGGCGTTTTTTGTCGGCTGAAAAATATGCGCATTATGGCAAATCACTGTTGAAATTTTGCACAAGATATGGTATAATAATATATATTAATGTCAAAATGTTGAAAGATGCAGAAGTGTGGCGGCTTGTATGAAAACAAATGTCAGACATATAAATATTCCGGTGTTTATTCCACATCTCGGCTGCCCGAATATGTGTGTTTTCTGTAATCAGCGCACGATCTCCGGAACACAGGAGTTTCACCGCGAGTCGGTCAAAACGATAATTGATAATGCACTGTCCACAATTCCGGACGGCACCGACACTGAAATAGCGTTTTTCGGCGGTTCGTTCACGGGAATCGACCGTGATCTTATGATATATCTTCTTGATACAGCCGAGGAGTATGTACGTGCCGGTCGGGTCGGAGGGATAAGGCTGTCAACGCGGCCGGACTACATCAGCGATGAAATACTTGATATTCTCGGGCGTTATGCTGTGCACGACATAGAGCTTGGTATTCAGAGTATGGATGACCGCGTGCTTGCCGCATGCCGGCGCGGACACACTGCGGCACAGTCGGAGTATGCCTGCCGCGCAGTCAAATCCCGCGGATTTCGCCTTGTAGGGCAGATGATGACCGGACTTCCGGGGGCCGACGCACAGTCGGAGCTGCAGACGGCGCGTGCCATATGCCGGCTCGGGGCAGACGGCGCGCGGATATACCCCACCGTGGTGTTCCGGGGAACCGAACTTTGCGACATGGCGCAAAGCGGAGACTACCGTATTTTATCGCAGGAAGATATTGTCAGCCGTACAAAGGATGTATTGGCTGTGTTTGTTTCGGAGGGAGTGCAGGTGCTCAGGGTTGGACTGTGTGCTTCCGAAAGCCTGACAGACGATACTCAGGTGTACGGTGGGGCAAACCATGCGGCGATAGGCGAGATAGTTATGGGCGAGCTGTATATGGATATAATCGCCCGAGTGCTCGTAGATGCGGGTGTGACGGGCGGGTATCTGACGCTGGCGGTGCCCGTCGGAGAAGTGTCCAAAGCCGTAGGACAAAACAAGAAAAATACGGCCAGAATAAAGCAATTATTTTCGGTTTGTGATGTAAAGTTCATTGAAGATGCAACGCTTAGTGCGTATCAAGTCAAGATAAAAAGCCATAATCCCCAGAGGAGGACAGACAATTGTACCTGAAATCGCTTGAAATGCAGGGCTTCAAGTCCTTTCCGGATAAGACCAAGCTGATATTTGAGAACGGTACTACCGTTATCGTAGGTCCTAACGGAAGCGGCAAATCAAATATTTCCGACGCAATGCGTTGGGTGTTGGGAGAGATATCGACCAAGTCCATCCGAAGCGCCAAAATGGAGGACATCATTTTCGGCGGTGCTGACGGTCGCAAACCTATGAGCTTTGCCGAGGTTTCGGTGACATTCGACAATACCGACAAGGAGCACCGGCTTGAAAGCCCGTTTGACGAGGTTACGGTTACCCGTAGATATTACCGTGCCGGTGAAAGTGAATATCTGATAAACCGCCGCCCGGTTCGTCTTAAAGACATATATGAACTGTTTATGAATACAGGCATAGGGCGTGACGGATATTCTATTATAGGTCAGGGCAAAATAGCTGAGATACTGTCGCGCAAAAGCGACGAGCGGCGAAGTATTTTCGAGGATGCGTCGGGCATTGCCAAGTATCGTTTCAAAAAGAACGATTCCGAGCGTAAGCTGGCAGCTACCGAGGATAACATGAACCGTGCAAACGATATTTTCACGGTTATCTGCGAGCAGTTGGGGCCGCTCGAAAAGGATGCCGAAAAGGCACGCCGTGCTATTGAGCTTATGGAGGCCAAAAAGAAGGTTGATGTCCAGCTGTGGCTGTTCGATACCGATCGTCTTCACCATGAGGTAGAGCAGGCAGAGGAGAGGTTCAAGTATTCTTCGTTCGACCTGCAAAACGCCAACGAGGCGCTTCAGGCTTACGAGCAGCAGTATGAGCGTTTGAATCAGGCCTCACAGGATAACCGCCGTATTTCGGCTGAGCTGCTCGAGCGTATACAGGAGCGCACAAAGCTGAATTTTGAAATAGACAGTCAGTTCAAGGTCAATGAAAATCAGATCTCCCATTGCCGTGAGCTTATAGCCTCTGCCGAAGGCGAGGTGGTCAGCCTGCGGCGCACGCTTGAAGCTGAAGAGAAGGATTACATCGGTCGCAATGCCAGGCTGACAGAGTTGAACGCTAAGCTGGTACAGCTGAGAGAACAGCAGGAGCATTGCCGGCGCGAGTCGGCAGACTACGAGGCGCAGGCAGCCAAGCTGTCCGATGCGATCGACAGAGCGTTGGCTGACATACGCAATCTTGAAAAAGAGGCTATTGATGCCAAGGTTCAGCTGTCTGTTATCGAGAATGCCCAGCTGACAAATACCGATAAAAACAGCTCCATTGCCGTAGAGCTTGAAAAGTATACTGAAATTTCGGATGAACTTACACATAGCTGTGAGCAAAAGCAGGCGCAGGTGGATGGATACAACGTTCAGATAGCCGGTTTTCAGACTGAGCTGGATGCTACAGTCCGCAAAGCTGACAAAGCTGCCTCTGACCGCGCCGCTTGTGAGAGCGAGATCGCACGGCTGACGCTTGAGCGCGATACACGGCGTCAGCGCATTGAAACATTCCGTGCAATGGAGGAGCAGTTTGAAGGCTATTCGTCCAGCGTGCGGTTCGTTATGAAGAGCTATGCGGAAGGGCGCATCAAAAACCAGATGGGTATGCCGTGCGGCCGTATTTACGGCCCGCTGTCCAAACTGATTAGTGTTGAGGATAAGTATGTAAGTGCGGTCGAAACGGCGCTTGGAGCGAATTTACAGCACATAGTCGTCGAGGACGAGGGGGTTGCAAAGTCCGCCATGGCGGCGCTGAAACGCGAGAACGCAGGGCGCGCAACATTTTTCCCGCTGACTTCCATGCGCGGCCAGGCTCCGTCAAACGAAATAAGAGAAGCTGCCGGCTTTGCAGGTTATATCGGCGTGGCGGACGAGCTGGTACGGTGTGAGCCAAAGTTCCGGGAGATACTTTCCAGTCTTGTCGGGCGTACGCTGGTGTTTGACAATATCGATAATGCAACCGTTATGGCCAAGGCGCAGAAATACCGCGTTCGCGTTGTGACGCTTGACGGTCAGCAGATCAATTTCGGCGGTTCGTTTACGGGCGGCTCGACCAGGACAAACGGTAGTATCTTAGGCCGTGCCGGTGAGATAAAACGGCTTGAGACAGAGGCCTCAGAGCTTGATATGCGACTGAATGAGGCGGAAAAATCCCGGGACGAGCTTGATAACAAGCTGGCCGGACTGCGTGATGCTCGTTCGTCGCTTGAGGAACGAATTAAGCTGACTGATGTTCTGCGTTCGGGCGAGCAGGCAGGGCTTGAGCAGGTCAAGGCCAAGCTGGATGCCAACAATACGCTGATGTCCAAGCTCAAAAGCGATATCGACGGCATTGCCGAACAGCAGCAGCGTCAGGCAGAGGATATGGACGAGCTACGTCGTCGCAGTGCCGAGATCACAGGACAGATAGCAGAAATTACCGAGTTCCGCAGTGCAAAGGATATTGAGCGCAATGATGTACTTGATAAAAAATCAGCAAGTGACAATCAGGGTGTACAATTATTCATCGCCATAAGCGAGGTTCAGAAGGACATTGAGACCGAGCAGACATTACAGCAGTCAGCCGCCGAGCGCAGCGAGAACTGCCGTAACGACATAAACGCCCGCCGCTTACGAATTAATGAGCTTCGTCAAAATGTCGAGCAGCTTGTAGCAGAGCAGACCGACAACCGGGCTGTGGCCGTTCAAGGCGATGATGAGTTGAAAAAGCTCAACGCCAAGCGGGCGGAGGCTGAGCAGGGAGGGCTTGAATATGAGCGACTGCTTAACGAGCTTAATGTCAAAACAAAAGAAAAACAATCGCAAAAGGAGACAATTCTCCGCGATCACACTTTCAATGAGAATAAGCTAAATCAGCTGCGCCAGGAGCAGGACGAGTTGTCCACAAGACTTTGGGACGACTACCAGATGACGCGCGCCGAAGCGGTTGCGCTCGGCTATCCTGCGCTTGACGCAAAGACACGCCCGGCGGCTGTCACAGAACAGACTTCCTGCCGAAACCGCCTCCGCGTGCTTGGCAATGTCGACCTTGACGCCGTCAACAAATACAACGAAATCAAGAAAAAGCACGATGAAATGGAGGCTCAGATCAAAGATCTGGAAAAAGCCAAAAAAGAGCTTTTGTCGGTTATCAGTGAGTTGGAAACCAATATGGAGAGCACCTTTCTTGACTCTTTCAACCGCATAAACGAAAATTTCAATCGTGTTTTCTCCGAGCTGTTCGGAGGAGGCTCTGCCAAGCTGTCGCTGACCGATCCTGCCAATGTGCTTGAGAGCGGTATTGAGATCAGCGCAGCGCCTCCCGGAAAAATCATTAAAAACCTTATGCAGCTGTCAGGCGGTGAACAGGCGTTTGTGGCGATTGCGCTGTTCTTTGCTATATTGCAGGTCAACCCCACACCGTTCTGCATTCTCGATGAGATTGAGGCGGCACTTGATGAGGTCAATGTGGGCAGATTTGCGGAATACATAAAGAAATATTCGGACGGCACGCAGTTTGTGCTTATCACACACCGCCGCGGCACCATGGAGGCGGCAAACCGGCTGTACGGCGTCACCATGCCCGAGCATGGTATTTCCAAGGTGCTGACGCTTAATGTGGACGATATTTCAAAAACAAGAGGAGATGACTGGAATGGCATTTTTGGATAAACTCAAATCAGGACTTGCCAAGACAAAGGACGCACTTTTCAAGCAGGTAGACAACCTGCTCAAGAGCTTTGTAAAGGTTGACGAAGACCTTATAGACGAGCTTGAGGAGCTTCTGATCTGTGCCGATGTAGGCGTTGCGGCAACAGAGGAGATTACCGAACGGCTTCGTGATCAGATAAAAGAGGGGCGCCTCAAGGAAAAGGATCAGGTCATGCAGGTATTGCGTGAAATACTTACCGATATGATTGGCGAGGGTGAGCCGCTGAGACTTGATACCAAGCCGTCAGTTATATTGGTAATAGGGGTCAACGGTGCGGGCAAAACCACCTCGATAGGCAAGATATCAAAGCGCCTTATCGAAAGCGGAAAAAGCGTTGTTGTCGCGGCATCCGATACCTTCAGAGCCGCAGCCATCGACCAGCTTGCGGTTTGGTGCGAGCGTTCGGGGGCAGAGCTTGTGCGTCAGCAGGAAGGCTCAGACCCGGCGGCCGTAGTGTATGATGCGGCGGGATATGCCAAAAAGCACGGCGCCGATGTGTTGATCATTGACACGGCGGGAAGACTGCACAACAAAAAAAATCTAATGGACGAGCTGGCAAAAATAAATCGCGTTATAGACAGGGAGCTACCCGGTGCATCGCGTGAGAATCTGCTCGTGCTGGACGCAACGACCGGTCAGAACGCGGTAATGCAGGCCAAGGAGTTCGGTCACGCTGCTCAGGTAACGGGACTGATACTCAATAAGCTGGACGGTACAGCCAAAGGCGGCATCGTACTATCAATAAAAAAGGAGCTTGACATACCTGTCAAGTTCATCGGTGTAGGTGAAAAAATTGATGATATGCAGCCGTTTGACGCAGGAGAATTCGTCAACGCGTTGTTTGACTGATGTCATGCACCTGAATTTACAATGAAGATAAAGTCAAGAGTTATTATTTCATGCTGTGCCGTTGTAATGCTGTTATTTGTTTTGCTGTGGTTGGCACAATGTCTGCTTGTCCCCAAATATACGTCTGATGACATACCCGAAGGTGCGCTGATATCCGAATACTATCAAAGTGCAGGTGGACACGACGTATTGTTTGTCGGTGACTGCGAGGTATATGAGAACTTTTCTCCGGTCACACTGTGGGAAAAGTACGGCATATCATCGTATATTCGCGGCAGTGCGCAGCAGCTGATATGGCAGTCATATTATATGCTTGCGGAGATGCTGGAATACGAAACGCCGCAAGTCGTAGTGTACAATGTTCTTGCAATGAAATACGGTACTCCGCAGTCGGAGGCATACAACCGGCTCAATCTCGACGGCATGCGCATGTCATCATACAAAATAAAAGCAGTACGTGCGTCGATGACGGACGGTGAGTCGTTTCTAAGCTATGTTTTTCCGCTTCTGCGCTATCATTCGCGTTGGAGCGAACTCGGTGCGAACGATGTGACGTACATGTTCCGCCGCGACAGTGTCAGTCATGCGGGATATCTTATGCAGACGGGAGTGCGCGGCATTGATCCTGCGTCGATCCCGGCGGCGCCGCCGCTTGAGAGCTATGAGTTGCCCCGGGTCTGTTGGGACTATCTTGACCGTATGCGTGACCTATGCGAACAGCACGGCTGTCAGCTGGTGTTGATAAAGGCGCCGAGCCTTTATCCGCATTGGTATGCCGAGTGGGACAGTCAGGTCGCCGATTATGCCTCGCGATACGGCCTTAAATATTATAATCTTTTGGCAATATATCAGGATATCGGCATAGACTGGTCGTGCGACACATATGACATGGGGCTTCACCTAAATGTGACCGGTGCAGAAAAGCTGTCAGAATATTTCGGCCGCGTGCTGCTCGCGGACTGCGGTGTTGTTGACCGCCGCGGGGAAACAAAGTCCATCGACGCATGGTCGGAAATCTGCCGGGCTTATTATAATGAAAAGGAAAACAGATAAAATGAAAAAGCGTATTGCGCTATTGCTTGCCGTTGTGCTTGTTATGTTTGCGGTGCTTGTCGCATGTAAGGACGGCGGAGAGAATCCGCCGAACGGAGATGATCATATTTACAGCTTTTCATATAACGGAGTAAATATAGCTCCCGGTGACTCCTTCGCTGAGATACAGTCGCGGCTGGGAAATCCGACAAGCTATTATGAGGCGGCTTCCTGCGCTTTCGACGGCAACGATAAAATATACACCTATGGAGGTAATGTCCAGGTCAGCGTATCTTCGCTGGCAGGTGTTGACACCGTTTTCATGGTGACACTGCTTGATGATGCGGTTGCAACCCCCGAGGGTATTTGCGTCGGAAGTGCAAAGGAGCAGGTGACGGTGGCATATGGAGAAGGTGTTGACAACGGTACGTCACTGGTTTATGCGGCGGGAAATACCGAGCTGGTTTTCCTCATACGTGATGGGTGTGTGACGTCTGTTCAGTACAGATATACGGATACAGCCGCCGCAAGCTGAAAATTAGCACTGAAAAACAAAAATCGCAAAAAAAATTAAAAAATTTTTGAAAAACCCCTTGACAAACGGTTCGATTAGTGGTAAATTTATAGCATAGTTTAGCACTTGGTGCTCACGAGTGCTAAAACGAAGCAGAATTCACCGCTGATTGAACTGTTTTTTAATAGGAAGGAGGGCGCGTCATGAAAAACGATCCGCATGAATTAAGCGAGAGAAAAAAGCTGATACTTAAAGCAATAGTAGACGCGCATATCGAGGGCGGTGAGCCGGTAGGTTCAAAATACATTTTGGAAAGCCACCGCTTGGCATGCTCATCGGCGACAATACGCAACGAAATGGCAGAGCTTGAGGAAATGGGATATCTTGAGCAGCCCCATACTTCGTCAGGTCGAGTTCCGAGTGAGCTTGGCTACCGCTTCTACGTTGACAGCCTTATAGACCATTACGCTATGACTGCCCGTGAGGTTGTGCAAATCAACAATTTGCTGAAGATCAAAATGGAAGAGCTCGATCAGATACTTGATACTGCCTCCAAGCTGGCCAGTAGCCTTACAAATTACACCGGCATTGCAATACGGCCGAAGGCTACGTCCGTTAGCTTTGAGCGGTATGAAACGGTTTACATCGATCCGCATAATCTGTTGCTTATAATGATGAACGGTACGGCGCTTGTTAAAACCAAAAACATACGCTGTGACGAGCCTGTTGACCCTGAAACGGTGGCGGCACTGGGGCGCACATTAAATGAAAACATGTCGGGGTGCACTGCCGGCGACGTAACGCTCTCCATGATGATGAAGATGGAGGCCGATATGGGTAACCGCCAGGAGCCCTTGAACACAGCGCTCAAGACTATATACAAGGTCGCGGGCGAGCTGGATGGCGGAGAACTTAAATTGAGCGGACTTAACCGTCTGCTTCAGTATCCTGAGTATTCCGATCAGGAACAGCTGGGAGAACTTATCGGCGCACTGGAGAGCAAGGACGAGATACTTAACCTTGTGGGTGAGTCGGAGAAAAAGAGCGGCGACGAAGACAGAGTTAAAGTAGTGTTGGGCTCGGAAAGCTCGGTCAAGGTGATGAATCAGTCGGCCATAGTTTATAAACAAATCAAAAAGGACGGCAGGACAGTCGGAGCGATCGGAATTATCGGACCGTTGCGAATGGATTATGCAAAGGTGCTTGCTACTATCGACAGTCTTGGCGGCAACATTGCCAATCTTCTTGACGGCGGTGATAAACCTCAGCTGACCGACGGAGGCAAGACAGATGATTAGCCATCATTCCGATAAACACCAACAGAAAGGAAGCGCGTTATCAAATGGAAGATAAGAACAAGCAGGATTCAGCTCCCGAGGCTCAGAAAAACAGCCCACCGGAGCCCGAAACCGAATTAACAAGCGGTGAGGTCGTTGAGACCGAGCCGGAGGATAAATTGCCGGAGGATAAAGACACGAAAGGCGAAAAGAAAAAAATCAAAAAGCTCGAGAGCGAGATAGAGGGACTTCACCGTCAGCTTGAACGCGCTGAAAAAACAGCGTCGGAGGCAAACGACAAGTATCTACGCATGCTGGCCGAATACGATAACTTCCGTAAGCGCTCTGCGAAAGAGCGTGAGAGTTGCTACACTGATGCCTATTCCGATGCGATGACGGCAGTCCTTCCGGTGCTCGACAATCTTGAGCGAGCTGCGCAGTATTCGGATGCCGAAGCAGTATCCAAAGGACTTGCATTAACGCTCAAGAGCTTTGAGGAGACCTTCAACAAGCTTGGTATTCACGAAATTGAGGCGGTGGGCAAACCCTTCGACCCACAGCTCCACAATGCTGTAATGCACGTTGAAGACGATCAATACGGTGAGAATGAAATCATCGAAGTGCTTCAGAAGGGATATATCAAAGGCGATAAGGTCATAAGGTACGCTATGGTCAAGGTCGCAAATTAAATCAAACAGAAAATAAAAACTAAAATATATTTTTGGAGGAATTTTATTATGGGAAAAATTATTGGTATAGATCTTGGTACAACTAACTCTTGTGTTGCTGTTTACGAAGGCTCCGAGCCTGTCGTTATCCCCAATCCCGAGGGCGCGAGAACCACACCTTCCGTCGTGGCATTCTCCAAAACAGGTGAAAGAATGGTCGGTCAGGTTGCAAAGCGTCAGGCTATCACAAACCCCGACCGCACTGTGATCAGTATAAAGCGTGAAATGGGTACAAGTTATACCAAGGAGATAGACGGCAAAAAGTATACTCCTCAGGAAATCTCCGCTATGATACTGCAGAAGCTCAAATCCGACGCAGAGGCATACCTTGGAACCAAGGTTACCGAGGCGGTCATTACCGTCCCCGCATACTTCACCGATGCACAGCGTCAGGCTACCAAGGACGCCGGTAAGATGGCCGGACTTGATGTAAAGCGTATAATTAACGAGCCTACCGCCGCAGCACTTGCGTACGGTATGGATAAGGAGATCAATCAGAAAATCATGGTGTTCGACCTGGGTGGCGGTACATTCGATGTGTCACTGCTCGATATTTCGGACGGTGTGTTCGAGGTGCTTGCCACAGCCGGTAACAACAGACTCGGCGGCGATGATTTTGATGCTCGTATAATCAACTGGATACTGGCTAAGTTCAAAGCCGAAAACGGCCTTGATCTGTCCGGCGACAAAATGGTTATGCAGAGACTTAAGGAAGCTGCCGAAAAGGCAAAGATAGAGCTGTCCGGCATGACCTCCAGCAATATCAATCTGCCCTTCCTCACTGCTACCGCTAATGGCCCGCTTCATTTCGAAGCTACGCTGACACGTGCCGAGTTCAACAAAATCACAGCTGATCTGGTTGACGCTACCATGGGGCCGACAAAGCAGGTCCTGTCAGATGCCGGACTCAAGCCCTCTCAGATAGACAAGGTACTGCTTGTCGGTGGTTCGACGCGTATTCCCGCAGTGCAGGAAGCCGTCAAGAACTTTATCGGCAAAGAACCGTTCAAGGGCATCAACCCCGACGAGTGTGTGGCTATCGGTGCCGCTATTCAGGGCGGCGTGCTGAGCAACGAGGTAAAGGATCTGCTTCTGCTTGATGTAACTCCTCTGTCACTTGGTATCGAAACTCTGGGTGGCGTGTTCACCAAAATAATCGAACGTAACAAGACCATTCCTTGCCAGGCAAAGCAGGTGTTCTCAACCGCGGCTGACGGCCAGACATCGGTTGAAATCCATGTGCTTCAGGGCGAGCGTCAGATGGCGGCTTACAACAAGACGCTGGGACGCTTTAACCTTGACGGTATTCCTGCCGCTCCCCGCGGAGTGCCTCAGATTGAGGTGACATTTGATATCGACGCTAACGGTATTGTCAGTGTTACCGCAAAGGATCTCGGTACAGGTAAGGAGCAGAAGATTACAATCACATCGTCCTCCAATATGTCCAAGGAGGATATCGACCGCGCCGTTAAGGATGCGGAAAAGTTTGCCGACGAGGATAATAAGGCCAAGGAAGCCGTCGACACCAGAAACCATGCCGAGAACCTTATCTTCCAGACCGAAAAGACGCTGAATGAGCTTGGCGACAAGGTCACCGAGGATGACAAGGCTCCCGTCAATGCGGCGCTTGAGACGCTCAAATCCTCGGTCAACGCAAACGCCGATACCGAAACTCTCAAGGCTAATATAGATGCTCTTGAAAAGGCGTTCTACGCCATTTCGGAGAAATTGTATGCACAGAACGGCCAGGCCGGTGCTCAGGGCTTTGATCCGAACGCCGCCAATAACGGCAACGGCGGTGCACAGGGAAGTGACGGCACCTATTATAATGCCGACTATGAGGACAAAACCAACAAGTAATCGATTTAACATCGGACATATGAGCGGGGAAGGGCAAAAATGCCCTTTCCCGCAAACCCGTATTGAGGACGGGCACAAAAACTGTCCGTATCAGGGGACATCAGCGTGAAAAATGAGGCCGCACGGCTTCAAATACACTTTTTTCACGCACGGCCCGCAAATGGGTCGCTGAGAAAAGCGTGGTATCATATATGGCAGAAAAAAGAGATTATTATGAGGTTCTCGGAGTACAGAAGGGCGCTTCCGAGGACGAATTGAAAAAAGCATACCGTGTGCTGGCCAAAAAATATCACCCCGACGTAAACCCGGGGGATAAGCAGGCTGAGGAAAAGTTCAAGGAAGTAAACGAGGCATACGAGGTGCTTTCCGATCCCGAAAAGCGGGCTAAATACGATCAATTCGGTCACGCCGCTTTTGACCCTGCGGCAGGTGCAGGTGGCGGTGCGGGCTTTGGAGGCTTTGAAGGCTTCGGCGATATAGGAGATATTTTCGGCAGCTTTTTCGGCGGTGGATTCGGCGGCCAGCAGCAGACCAGGCGTGGCCCGACGCGCGGAGACGATCTCGGTGTGCGCATTACCATTTCGTTTGAGGAAGCAGCCTTCGGAGTCAAAAAGGATATTTCATACAACCGCGTAGAGAAATGCCCTGATTGCGGCGGCTCAGGTGCAGCCAAGGGGACAACGCCCGAAACATGTCCTGTTTGTCATGGCACCGGCCAGCGAAAGGTAACTCAGCGTATGATGGGTATGGCGTTTCAATCGACCACACCCTGCGATAATTGCCGCGGCACCGGAAAAGTAATCAAAAACCCGTGCCAGAATTGCCGCGGTACCGGATATATCAAGGTTACTAAAAAGCTTACCGTTTCCATCCCCGCAGGTATTGATGACGGTAACCGTATTGTTCAGCAGGGACAGGGCAATGCCGGTCGCGCAGGCGGCCCGTCAGGAGATCTGATCATTGAGGTCTCTGTGAAGAAGCACAGCCTGTTCCGCCGTGAGGCCAACAACATATATTGCGATGTGCCTCTTTCTGTTACAGAGGCTATACTCGGTGCGGAAATTCAGGTTCCATCGCTCGAGGGGCAGGAAAAGTTCACTGTTCCCGAGGGCACGCAGAACGGAACCAGTTTCACAATTAAAAACAAAGGTATTCCGTATGTAAACAATCCGGGACGCCGTGGTGATCTGGTGTTTACCGTCAACGTGGAGATACCGAGAGGCCTGAACGAAAAGCAAAAGGAGCACGTCCGCGCCTTTGCCGAGAGCTGCGGCGACAATAACTACACCAAGAAAACCGGATTTTTCAAAAGGATATTTGACAGAAAATGATCGATAAGGATTATGTCTGCGCAGACCGCGGAGAAGTGCGTGAGTGGACATGTATAAAAGTAACTGTGCCCACACCGCAGCTGAATACTTTGACGGCAGTTATGAGCATGGTCAGCAACAATCTGATGATTGAGGATATGAGTGACATTGACCTCAATACCTGCTACGGAGAGCTGATAGATGAAAGTATACTGAATGCCGATACGTCACATGCGTCGGTTTCGGTATACCTGTCGGCTGAGGACAACTGCGCTGAACAGCTTGAGTATATCCGTGACCGACTTGCAGCGGCGGGAATTGACGGTAAAATCGAGATTACAGGAGTCAACGAGGAGGACTGGGCCGACTCGTGGAAACAGTATTATAAGCCGATAAAAATAGGCAAACGGGTGGTCGTTGTACCGCAATGGGAGCATTATGACTTTTCCGAAGACGATATCATCGTCAGCATGGACCCCGGTATGGCCTTTGGAACCGGCACGCACGAAACCACACGGCTTGTAATGGAATTGCTTGAAAAATACACGTTGCCGGGCTGTAAAGTGCTTGATGTGGGGTGCGGCAGCGGTATTCTGGCGATATGTGCGGCAAAGCTTAGTGCCGGACAGTGCCGTGCTTACGATATAGATCTCACTGCCGTAAAGGTCGCGCGTGACAATATTGTTATGAATAAAGTCGAGGATCGTGTCAGCTGCGATCAGTCTGACTTGCTGGCACAGGTTGAAAATGACGGCGGCTATGATGTTATCTGCGCTAACATTGTTGCGGATATAATCATCAGAATGGCGCCGCAGGTGGCGTCTTATATGCGTCCGGGCGGAGTATTGCTTGCATCCGGTATAATCACCTCGCGCAGCGACGATGTTGTACGGGCGCTTGAGGCGGGTGGACTTAGAGTCATCGAGCGCCGTGACGACAACGATTGGTGCGCCTTCGCTTTTGGCAGGAGGAGCTGATATGCCCCGCTTTTTTGTGCAGGAAAATGATATAGTTGATGGCATCGTCACTCTGCGGGGTGACGACGCTCATCATATTTCCCGTTCGCTGAGAATGGCAGCGGGAGAGCATATTACTATTTGTGATCCCCGGGGGCGGCAGTTTGACTGCGTGCTGTCGGGTTTTTGTGATGTTGTGACGGCAAGCATTGTCGGAGAGATTGACGCCAGATGCGAGTCACCGGTGCAAATTCATCTTTTTCAGGCGTTAGTTAAAGGTGACAAGCTGGATACCGTTATACAAAAGGCGGTGGAGTGCGGGGCGGCGGATATTACCCCGTTTGAGAGTTGCCGGTGTGTGGTTCGTGTGAAGCCCGAGGCCGAGAATGAGAGAACAGTAAGGAGATGCCGCATTGCACTTGAGGCCGCAAAGCAAAGCGGGCGGGGAACCGTGCCGAAAGTAATGCCCACGGTTGGCTTTGATGAAATGCTGGATTTTGCGCGCGGGCACGGCGGGCTTATCATTTGCTATGAGTGCGAAACGTCGGTCAGCCTGCGGCAATTGCTGAGCCAGATGCACTGTGAGGACAACATACGCCGAGAGATATGCCTTGCGGTCGGACCGGAGGGGGGCTTTTCTCCCGATGAGATTCAGCGTGCAACAGCCGCTGGAGCGCATACTGTCGGTTTGGGGCCGCGCATATTGCGCACCGAAACCGCCGCGGCATTTGCGCTTGGTTGCTTCGTTTATGAGTTCGAAATGTGATATAATGTTGTAGAATAGCTGATTTTTTCCTGTGAGTTGTGGTTTTTGATAATATATAACAAAAAAAATTGTGATTTCTTATAAAAAATCTTAAAAACCCTATTGAAAAATCACAAATTTTGGTGTAAAATATAGTTTAGTATATACAAAAACCTTTTATGAGAGGAAAGTAAGCTTATATGTCTAACAGATTGTTTCAAAGTGTGATTCACCAAATGAAGGACGCGGTGGATCGCGTTATAGGCGTCATTGATGAGAATGGCGTTATTATTTCCTGCTCAGAGCTGGTAAAGATCGGTGAAATTCGCCAGGGAATACGGGATGAGCTGGCATATGCTTCGGATATAGTTGTGTCCGGAGGTTATACCTATCGTCCTATCAGCACAGGAAATAAAACCGAATACATTGTCTTTGTCGAGGGTGATGACAAAATGGCGGAGAGAATGTCAAAGCTGCTTTCAATCTCTCTTGGCAATATCAAGAATTTGTACGACGAAAAATATGACAAGGGCTCGTTCATCAAAAATATCATTCTTGACAACATTCTGCCCAGCGACATTTATATCAAGAGCAAGGAGCTGCATTTCAACACCGAGGAAACACGGATAGTTCTTCTGATAAAGTTCTTCGGAAAGACGGATATGATGCCGTTTGAGATGCTGCAGAATATGTTCCCGGACAAGTCAAAGGACTATGTTATCAGCGTAGGCGAACATGACATAGTGCTTGTGAAGGATGTCAAGCCCGGTACCGACACCAAGGAAATAGAAAAACTGGCTACCAATATAGCCGATACTCTTTCCTCTGAGTTTTATACCCGTGTTTCTATAGGTATTTCCACATTTGTTGACAACATAAAGGATTTAGCCCGTGCTTACAAGGAAGCTCAGGTCGCACTTGAAGTCGGCAAGGTATTCGAAACAGAGAAAAATATTATAAGCTATGAAAATCTCGGCATCGGTCGTCTGATATATCAGCTGCCGACCACGCTGTGCGAAATGTTCCTCCAGGAAGTTTTCAAGAAGGGTAGCCTTGAATCACTTGATCGCGAAACACTCATGACTATACAGTGCTTCTTTGAAAACAATCTCAATGTTTCGGAAACCTCGAGAAAGCTGTTTGTGCACCGCAACACGCTGGTGTACCGGCTTGAAAAGATCCGCAAGATCACAGGACTTGATCTTCGTGAATTTGAGCACGCCATAACCTTTAAGGTGGCTCTCATGGTTAAAAAATATCTTAACTCCAAGCCTACAAAATTCTGATTTTTACCGGTACGCTCCGGTGACAGCGTAAGCGAAATGCTCCGTGGCTATATTTCTGCGGGCGTTTCGCTTAACTTGATTATTCAGCACTGACAATGTCACAAATAAGAAAAAAGGTGCAAAAATGTCAAAGAAAATTTCATTATCTGTATTTATTTTCGTACTGCTGGCGGCAATTCTGCTGAGCTTTCTCAGTGCATTTGTCGTGGTGTCACAGGTTTATGACGCCGAGCTTAAGGCGGCGTACGAGTCTAATAAGTTGCCGTCGATAAACAACAATGACGACTCCGGATTTATTGCCGAGCTTAAAATGCTTGACAAATTGTTCAAAACGTATTCCATATACGATCTTGATGATGATGCTCTTTGCGAGGCTGTGCTAAAGGCATATGCCCACGCAACGGGCGATAAATACGCAGAATACTATACTGCAGAAGAATATGCAGCACTCAATGCCGAGAATGCAGGGGATATGCAGGGAATCGGCGTGAATATCATTCAGAACACCGAATACAATTGCATTGAGGTAATCAATGTCATGCCTGATTCGCCCGCGCTTAAGGCCGGTGTGGAGCCGGGGGATCTGATCGTGTATGTCGGTATAGGCGATGCCCGTGAAAGCGTTGCGACGCTTGGATATACCAACGCGGTAAAAAAGCTGCAGGGAAAGGCCGGGACCGTGGCAGAGTTTGTGGTTCGCCGCGGTAAGGATTATTCCGAGGAAAAGGAATTTTCCATTGAGCGCGGCTCGTACACAAATCTGTCGGTTATGTACCATGTCTGTACAACCGATCCCAGCATAGGAATTGTCAAGCTGATCCAGTTTGATCTTACAACGCCGACTCAGTTCTGTGCGGCAGTTGATGAACTGAAGCAAAAAGGAATTGAAAAATTTGTATTCGATGTCAGGTACAATCCCGGCGGAGATCTTCAGTCAATATTGGCAGTGCTCAGCTATTTCCTCAATGAGGGCGATGTTGTTATAAGTACCGAGGATAACAATGGTACAAAAGAAGAAATGACGGTTGCGGTCAGCAAACAGGTTGGTGCCTATGCCGGCTGCAGTGTTTCAAAAGAGGATATCGGAAAATACCGTGACCTTAAGTTTGTTGTGCTCGCCAACGGAAGCACCGCCAGCGCGGCGGAGCTGTTCACTTCAAATTTCAGGGATTATAAGCTGGCCAAGATCGTAGGAACAACGACATACGGAAAAGGAACCATGCAGTCAATTTTCTCGCTGAGCTATTACGGCTATTCCGGAGGCGTCAAACTGACGACCCGACGCTACTTCCCGCCCTGCGGTGAGAGCTATGACGGAATTGGAATAACCCCCGATATCGAGATAGAGCTTAGCGAAGAAGCGTCAAATATCAATATTTATAAGTTGTCCGATGCTGATGACAATCAGCTTCAGCGCGCTATTCAGGAATTAAAATAACATTTATATAAGGGAGACCTAAAATGAGCAAAAAAGCTGTACTCTATACTCAAGAGGGATACGATAAGCTGGTAGAAGAGCTTAATTATCTGAAAAATGTAAGGCGTGAGGAAATAAAAGAGGATATAGCCGTGGCACGTTCCTTCGGCGATTTGTCCGAGAACGCCGAGTATGACGAGGCGAGAAACGAGCAGGCAAAAACCGAAGCACGTATTAAAGAGCTTGAAGAAATGATAGTCAACGCTGTCATAGCCGATGAAACCAACATGGATGCGAGCGTCATCAGCATGGGTTCTACGGTTAAGGTGTTTGATGAGGATTTCAATGAGGACGTTGAATATCAGATCGTTGGCTCAAATGAAGCAGATCCTCTGTTGGGCAAGATATCGGATATGTCCCCTATCGGCAAGGCATTAGTGGGGAAAAAGGCTGGCGAAGAAGTAACTTTTGAAACTCCCGGTGGCGTTGCAAAGCTGAAAATACTTGATGTTACAAGATCGCACAACAACGGCTAAGACGGTAATTAATATCACATATAAGCAAAACAGCCGCTATATTAACGGCTGTTTTTGCTGAATTTGAGGTAGTTTTATGGATAAGATTCCTGAGGGCGATATAAAGGAAAAGAGTCCGTTTCTGCAGTGGCTGGATAATTACTGGTATCATTATAAGATGCAGACAATTGTAGTGCTTGTAGCACTGTTTGTAATTATTGTGTGTGTGCTGCAAACCTGTACACACTCGGAGAGCTACGATATGTCGGTACTGTATTCAGGACGGTGCGGACTGACACAAAACGAGGCAAGTGAGTTGTCCGGTGTGTTGAGGCTTGCGTTGAGTGAAGACTACAATGGCGATGGAAAGAAGACTGTGGAGCTTGCAAAATATCATGTTATGTCTGAGGAGCAGATGCGTCAAATGGCCTCCGAAACTCATGAAGACAGTATGCCGGTATACGTCGATCGCAATTTTTATGCAAAGGAATACGAAAACTATTCCAATATGCTGGTGACAGGTGAGTATTCCGTTTGTATGCTTGACCCGTGGCTGTATGAAAAGCTGGCGTCCGCAGGACGGCTAAAAAAACTGTCTGAAGTACTTACTGCCGTACCGGACGGTGCAGTCGGCGATTACGGTGTGAGTCTTGGAAGTACAGGGCTGTACAAATATTACGATGCTATGCGCGTACTTCCCGAGGATACGGTAGTGTGCCTTATGCAGCCGTATGTCATAGGCAAGAGCAGCAGAGAAGAACACTATTCCAGGTGTATTGAAATGTTCAGAAATATAGTGGAGTTCAAATCTCGTGATATGTGAATCGTAGCATAACGATAATTTACGTAGTGTATCGCGCTACGAGCTTTGATCAATGTCACATTATAAAAATTGTCCCGGCCGAAATCAGCCGGGACAATTTTTATGTGATGAAGTTTCCGAGCCTTCGCGCCGACCTGTAATGCACGGTGGCTTTTATTTTAAATTAAGCTCGTCATAAGCATTGGTATCAGCAGCCAGCACGGGCAGCATACGGAAGGACAGATCGTATTCGCCTGCATCAAGGCGGTAATCTTTTCTCAGAGACGGTCCGCACGAGTTGGAGCCTATTCCCGCATGACGCATGTCAATATTCACAACTGTTTCTGTCAGCGGAGCCAACTCAAAGTCGTGACGTGTGGCAGTCAGCTGGGCAGGCGTGAAGTGACTGCAGTTGAAGCTGAACGGAGTCTCGGTCCTTAAAAACAGCAGCCCGTGTCCCGTGAGCGATGTAATCTCGCACCAGCGTGTATCTGCATGAGCCATGTTTTCCTGTGGACGTATATAGTGCTCGAAGTGCCGGCTTACCGTGTCAGAAAACTCGCCGAGGCGTGATGCAAGACGCTTGTCAATATAGCTTTCAACAGGGCCGCGACCGAAATAACGCAGATTTTCGGTTCCGTCAGGCATGTTGAGCTGAACGCCGAAGCGCGGCAACTCAGGCAGGCCGTCACGTACTTTCAGGTGCATGTCGGTCCGTACGCCCTCGGTCCTGTAGAAGGTATAAACAGCTTCTATATGCGCTACAGGAGCGGTGCTGTGGCTTCCAAGCGACAGGTGGGCCGTTATGACCACGGAATTATCTGAGGTTTTTGCGGTGCAGTCATAGCATTTGACGCATGTGCGGTCATAACCGGCATCGCTCCATTTGAGCTTGATGCGGCGGTCATTGTCGGTGGGCGCACGCCAAAGCGTGGGGGTTATGGGAGTGGTCAGCAGCTGTTTACCGTGGTACATTACGCCGGTAATAAGTCCGTGATGTCGGCTTACCGTGTACTGTGCGTCAGCAGCCGAGATAATATAGTCCTCATCGGTGACGATCAGCTTGGGAGCGGTGGCCGGCAGTTCGGCAAGCGCGTGTACTGCGTGACTTTCGGACAGTGTCAGCTGGCAGGAACCGACCTCATAACCGACGTCCGCCCACGGATGCGAGATGTTCTGCCTGAGTGATATGTTGAGCACAGTGTCCTCTGACGGAGTGACGGTGCCGATTTTATACTGCCTTGCCTGGCACGGCTTTACTGTGAGTGCAGCGATGCGTCCCTGCGAAACCACCTTGCCGTTCTTCTCGATCGACCAGAACATATCGAGGTCGGACAGGTCGGTGAAGAAGCGCAGATTACGCAACCGCAGAGCACCCGTCATAGGATCGTATTTTTCAACACGGAAGGGTTTGATCGCTTGTTTATATTCCAAAAGGCCAGTGTGCGGACGGCGGTCGGGATAGACCAGGCCGTCAACGCAGAAATTACCGTCGTTGGGCTTATCGTCAAAGTCGCCACCGTAGGTGTAGTGCGGGTCGGCGTATATATTATCTCCGACAGCCACCGAGTGGTCAATGAATTCCCAGACACAGCCGCCGAAAAAGCTCTTTTTAGACCAGATCAGATCCCAGTATTCGTCAAGGTCTCCCGGGCCGTTGCCCATGGCGTGCGAGTATTCGCAGAGAAACAGTGGTTTGGAGTAAGCCTTTCCTGTGAGGTAGTCGTCAAGACATTCGGCAGTGGACGGATACATACGGCTTTCAATGTCGATATAGTCACATTCTACCTTGCCGCGCAGGGCGGGGTCCTCGCTTTTCAGATTGGGGTGAAGCCGTCTTGAAATGTCCTCACTGTGGACTATGCAGCCCTCCATGCGCGCGTGAAAATAATCAGCCATGGCACGATGATTGCGGCCGACACCCGATTCGTTTCCGACGGACCACATAATGACGCAGGGATGGTTTTTGTCGCGCTCCATCATGAGGCGGGCGCGATCGAGGTAGGCTTCGGTCCAGTCCGGACTGTCGGTAAGTGCGTCCCAATTGCCAATGCGCTGCATGCCATGGGTCTCAAGATCGGCTTCGTCACAGACATACAGGCCGAGAGCGTCACACAGTTCGTAAAGCCGGGGATCATTGGGATAATGACTTGTTCGTATCATGTTGACATTGTGTGCTTTCATGATATACAGGTCACGCAGCATGTGGTCGTATGGCGTTGCAGAGCCGAGGATAGGGTGGCTGTCATGGCGGTTGACACCGCGCGCCTTGACGGGCCGACCGTTTATGTAAACGACCTTATCGCGTATGACGATATGTCGGAAGCCGCACGGAATACATATGTGCTCGTCACCGCAGGTTACCAACAGCTTGTATAGCTGAGGTGTTTCGTCCGACCAAAGTGCCGGCTTCGGAACAAGCAATTCAAAACTGCCGCTGTCAGCAAGACGGATACTGCCACCTGAGATCTCGTCACCGGCAGGAGTGAGCAAACGGTATTTCAGCTCTGAGGAGCCGGTCAGCGTCACGTCTGCCGAGACGACGCCTTGCGTGTAGTTACCGTTCAGTTCGGCACGGACAAAAATGTCTTGTATGTGCACGGGAGAACGTAAAAGCAGATAGACATCGCGAAATATGCCAGAAAATCGGTATTTGTCCTGGTCCTCGAGATACGAGCCGTGACACCACTTCAGCACCAGGACCTTAAGCTCATTGCTACCTGCCGTCAGCTTATCGGTGATATCGATTTCGCTGGTCATGTGACTGACCTGACTGTATGCTGCCAGTTTATTATTTACAAACAGATAAAAACAGCTGTCAACACCTTCAAAATTTATATAGATGCGGCGCGTGTCCAACGTTTCGGCATCAATGTCAAAACGGCGTACATACAGGCCGCAGGGAATGTCATCCGGCAGGTAGGGAGGGTCGACGGGGTAGGGATAGTTTACATTGGTATAATTGGGGGTATCGTAGCCGCGGTCGAGCAACGTCTGCCATGAACGCGGGACCTCGATGCTCTCCATGCCATCATATGAGAAATCAGTGGAGGTGAGATCGCCGACGTCGTTGACGGATTTATAATAGCGGAATGACCAGTCACCGCAGAGGTTAATAAAGCGCGGGGATGTGCCGCGACGTCCGTCTGCAGCTGCGGCGTCGCTGTCAAAAGGAATAAAATATGAGCGTGGCGGTTCGCACCCGACATGCAGGCAGTCAAGCTCCCGGTGGTAGTTGTATCTGAAGCTCAAAAGTGTATCCTCCTTGTGAAAACATATTCATAAATATTATGCCATATCACAGCGGTAAAGTCAACAACTATAAACACAATATTTAAAAACCCATCTGATAATGGAATGATTTTACTGATTATTTAACACACTTTTGTAAACATCTTACTTCACGCCCGGGATATATTGGAATGCTTCATCAAAACAAACAAAAACAGTACTGTAAAAACGTCAAATTGATACAAAATGATTGTTAAAAAATTATCGGATTTGCTTGCAATTTGGGTAAAAATGTGATATCATTAAAGGTGGTGTTCTGTATATTGTGCGGTTGTGTGATCATGACCGCGGAAGCAGATGCCGCTATCGTGTGAAAATAAAAAAATAAATATGAAAGAGAGATTGACGATATGGAATATCGCATCGAACACGACTCCATGGGCGAGGTAAAGGTACCCGCTGACAAGTATTGGGCCGCACAGACCGAGCGTAGCCATGAAAACTTTAAGATCGGTGTGGGCATTGAGACAATGCCGCGCGAAATCATCCATGCCTTCGGCATACTCAAAAAGGCCGCCGCGATTGCCAACCATGCGCTGAAGCCCGAAAAAATGACCGATGCCAAGCTTTCCGCCATTACGTCCGCTTGCGACGAGGTTATTTCCGGCCAGCTCAATGAGCATTTTCCGCTGGTTGTCTGGCAGACCGGCTCCGGCACCCAGTCCAACATGAATGCCAACGAGGTCATTGCCAACCGTGCCAACGAAATCGCCGGTGCCAAGCTGTGTCACCCGAACGACGATATCAATATGAGTCAGTCCTCCAACGATACCTTCCCGACTGCAATGCACATCAGTGCGGTACTGGTTCTCGAGGATAAGGTAATTCCTGCCGTTGAGCAGCTTATCGCGACCTTCAAGCGCCTTGAGAAGGAAAACGAAGGCATTGTCAAGAGCGGACGTACACATCTTCAGGATGCAACTCCCATTAAGTTCTCGCAGGAGATCAGCGGATGGAGATCTTCGCTTGAAAAGGATGTGGCGCTCATTAAGCTGGCTGTCACACCTCTGTACCAGCTGGCGCTGGGCGGAACCGCTGTCGGAACAGGACTTAATGCTCCCAAGGGCTTTGACACAGCCGTGGCCGATGCTGTCGCCCAGTTGACCGGTAAGCCGTTCGTTACTGCAGAAAACAAGTTCCATGCGCTTACCTCCAAAGACGAGCTGGTGTTTGCTCACGGTGCGCTCAAAGCACTGGCTGCCGATATGATGAAGATCGCAAACGATATCCGCTGGCTGGCAAGCGGTCCGCGTCTCGGTCTCGGTGAGATCCACATTCCCGAGAATGAGCCCGGTTCTTCCATTATGCCCGGTAAAGTTAACCCCACGCAGTGCGAGGCTGTTACTATGGTAGCCGTTCAGGTCATGGGCAACGATGTGGCTGTCGGCATGGCAGCTTCTCAAGGTAACTTCGAGCTGAACGTATTCATGCCCGTTTGCATATACAACTTTTTGCAGTCTGCACGCCTTCTGGCCGAGTCCATCATATCCTTTGACATCAACTGTGCCGTCGGTATAACCGCCAACAAGGATAAGATGTATAACAACCTGCATAATTCACTTATGCTGGTTACTGCACTCAATCCTTACATAGGCTACGAAAACGCCGCCAAAACGGTTAAGCTGGCTTTTAAGGAAAATATTTCGCTCAAGGACGCCTGCGTAAAGCTGGGCTTCCTCACCGCCGAGAAATTCGACGAGGTGTTCCATCCCGAGCAGATGGCATAAATAAAAGGGAAGGGTCATTCAAATGACATACAGTTATTATCCGGGATGTACTCTGAAAACCAAAGCCAAAGAGCTTGATCGCTACGCCCGCCTGTCGGCGGAAAAGTTGGGGATCAACCTTTGCGAGCTGCCCGAGTGGCAGTGTTGTGGCGGAGTATATCCGTTGGCTCATGACGAGATAGCGACCAAGCTGTCATCAGTCAGAGCGCTTATGGCGGCCGGTGAGCAGGACGGGGTGCTGGTCACGCTGTGTTCCGCCTGCCACAACGTCATCAAGCAAGTCAACCGGGATATGGCGCAGGATGATTATATAGCAACCCGCGTTAACAACTATCTCGGCTCAGACTATCACGGCGAGACCCGTGTCGTACACTATCTTGAGCTACTCCGTGACGAGGTTGGTTTTGACAAGCTGCACAGTCTGGTGTCAAATCCGCTGACCGGGAAAAAGATAGGTGCTTATTACGGCTGCTTATTGCTTCGTCCGTCAAAGGTAATGCAGATGGACAATCCTGAGAACCCCAAAATACTTGAAGACTTTATCAGAGCCATCGGTGCCGATCCGGTGGTGTATGCCAAGCGCAACGAGTGCTGCGGCGGGTATCTGACGCTTGAGGACAAGGCACAGGCTCACAAAAACGCAGGGGCGGTGCTTGATAATGCCGTGGCGCAGGGAGCCGAACTGCTTGTGACAGCCTGCCCGCTGTGTCGTTATAACCTCAACGCCTGCGGAGGCGAGCTGCCGGTGGTATATTTCACCGAGCTGTTGGCCGAGGCACTCGGATTAAAGGAGAATGAATGATGAGTGAAAAGGTCACAAAAGAGGAAATACTCCGCATCAGCGGCGTAAATCCGCTCAAATGCATGCGTTGCGGCAAGTGCTCGGCCACATGCCCCGCATACGACGAGATGAGCTATCATCCGCATCAGTTCGTTTATATGGTTGAGCGTGGAGAGATTGACAAGCTCATGGAGGACAGCTCGGTTTACCGCTGTCTTACCTGCTTTGCCTGCGTTGAGCGTTGTCCCCGTCAGGTAGAGCCTGCCAAGCTGATTGAGGCTGTGCGCTTGGCGTGCATACGCAAGCAGGGTGAAAACCATCTGACAGCTGATGATCTTCCCGGACGGCTTGACCCCGAGCTGCCTCAGCAGGCCGTGGTCAGTGCTTACAGAAAGTATTCTAAGTAAAGGAGAAAAGCAATGCAAAGAATAGGCGTGTTCGTATGCTGGTGCGGAAGCAACATCGCGGCCACTGTTGATGTGAAGGCTGTTGCCGAAGCGGCAAAAAATGAGCCGGGCGTGGTTTTCTCCGCGGATTATCAGTATATGTGTTCTCAGTCAGGCCAGCGACTGGTCATTGACTCAATAAAAAAATATCAGCTCACCGGAGTGGTGATCTGCTCATGTTCGCCGCGTATGCACGAGGCGACATTCCGCAAAGCGGCGGCCTCAGCCGGCCTCAATCCTTACATGGTGGAGGTTGCCAATATACGTGAGCAGTGCTCGTGGATCCATAAGGATAAGCTGTCCGGCACGGAAAAGGCCATAATACTGGCGCGTGCCGCTATTGCCAAAGTAACGCTCAATGCGCCGCTGTCGGCAGGGCAGTCCCCTGTAACCAAGCGGGCATTGGTTATCGGCGGCGGG
>URHI01000004.1 GCA_900547565.1 uncultured Eubacteriales bacterium
CCCCCGCCCGTATTCCGGACACGCTTATCAGCTCGTTCACCGCGGCTCTCGCCTGCTCTCCGACAATCTGCTTATCAAACATTTTCAACATCTCCTTACCAAAAATAAAGGCCGCGCCGCGGCAGGTTACCAGCGCTGACGCCTTAACATCTTATTATATAACAAAATCGTTTTTTTTACAATACAAATCGCAAAAAAAGAACCGCCGCACAACTGTACGGCAGTCCTTTTATATAAAACCGACTTATTCAGCGGCTTCGGTTGCGGGAGCCTCGACGGCGTCAGCATCTTCAGCAGACTCAGCGTCATCCTGTGCCTCAAGCAAAGCCCGGATGGACAGGCTGACCTTTTTCTTCTCCTGATCGATAGCTATGATCTTGGCATCGACCACCTGACCTACGCTGACTACATCTGCAACATTGGCAACTTTTTCGGTAGACAGCTGTGAGATATGAATAAGGCCGTCAACACCGTCAACGATCTCGGCAAATGCACCGAAGTTGGTAAGGCTGACAATCTTTACGCTGGCAACATCGCCCTCAGCATACTTCTCGTTGAACACATGCCAAGGCTCAGTAGCCTCGGTTTTATAGCCCAGAGAAATGCGCTTTTTCTCAGGATCAAAGCTCTTGACAAACACAGTCAGCTCATCGCCCACCGAAACGACCTCTGCGGGAGACTTTATGTGTTTCCAGGACAGCTCGGTATTATGTACCATACCGTCTGCCGGGCCAAGATCCACAAACGCACCGTAGCTGGTCATGCTCTTGACCTTTCCGGTAAACTGCTTGCCAACCTCAAGGGAATTCCAGAATTCGGCCTCGCGGGCCTGTCTTTCGTCTCTCAGCACGACACGAATGGAGCCAACTGCCTTCTTGCCCTGATCTCTTACTTCAATAATGCGGAAGCGAACGGTGCTACCCAGCAAAGCGGACATATCTCCGTCCTTGGGAATACCGGTCTGTGATGCGGGAATAAATACGCGATTTGAATTGACGCTGACCTCAACGCCTCCCTTGTTAACTGCAATGACCTTACCTTCGAGGATCTCGCCGGAATCTTTTGCGGCAACAACGGCCTGCCAGTTTTTGTCGGAATCGACACGTCTTTTGGACAGAGTTGCAACTCCGTCCACATCGCTGACTCTGATTACGAATGCTTCGATCTGATCACCGACATGGAACATGGATGTCAGCTTTTCCGAGGGGTCATCTGTTGCCTGGTCAGCTGTAATAACGCCGGTAACCTTAGCGCCGAGGTCAAGCTGAAGCTCTGCGTCAGTTACCGATGTTATCGTACCGGTAACGGTGTCTCCTGTATTTAAAGTTTTCAGTGATGATTCGAGCATCTCCTCAAAGTTTTCAGCTTTGATCTCAGTGTTTTCGCTCATTGTTTTGTAAACCTCCTGTATTACGTCGGACGGCGTCGATGCGCCGGCGACAATTCCCACCTTATGGTGGGATATTAACTTGATTTTTTCCGGAATAATGCGCAAAAGCTCATCCGCATCCTCAACCAGCACGGTATTTGGGCAACGGCGTTCGCATATATCACGGAGCTTAGCGGTGTTGGAGCTTTCCTTGCCGCCTATGACTATCATTACATCACACTCGTCTGACAGCCTTGCTGCGTCAAGCTGACGTGCGGACGTAACACCACATATTGTATCAAAAATCAGAGCATTTGTACATAGTTTTTTGATTTTTTTTTGACTTTTTTCCCATTCCGATAAATTGAAGGTGGTTTGAGCGGCCAATACGGGAGTTTTTTTGTGCAAATTGACCAATACACCATTTTGAACTGCCGCCGCGAGTTGCTCAGCATCGGCAAAAACATGCCCTTCTCCACGCACGTGGCTCATGATCCCCACCACCTCCGGGTGGTGTTCTGCACCCATAAGAATAAAGCATCGGCCGTCTCCGGAATTCTCACTGGCTATTCGATGTATTTTTTTGACATACGGACAGGTGCAGTCAACATATTCAAACGCAGGATTATCCCTGTGCGCTCGCTCAAGCATTTCACACACTGTCCCGGTAACACCGTGGGCACGGATAAATACCGTCACAGGAGCCTCCACGGACGCCTGCGCAGCAAGCCAGGGTATGTCAGACTCACTTATGACACTTACTCCGCGTGAGGCCAGCTTGTTCATATATGTGTCATTATGTATAAGCTTTCCAAGCGTAAACATACGCTCACCCGGACGCGCAGCGGCGAGCCTTGACTCAACACTGTCCGCTGCACGCTGCACGCCGAAGCAAAAGCCGGAATGTTTTGCAATTATAACATCGTTAGCTTTATAATCCGGTCCGAGTACGCCATGAGCAGTGCTTTCAGAATTTCTTCTGACGCCCGCAGCCGAAAAATCATATAAACGGTCTGTATTTTTGCGATCACTCATTTCCCGGGCTCTGTCCTTCCCCGCTGTTTCCGAGTGAGCACACCTGCTCAAAGATATAGGCGGAAATGCGGCTGTATTCTAAGTGCTCGTCGTGCATATCAGCTATAGTCCCGTAAGGTATGGGCTTCCCGATAATAATATTTTTCCGACAGAACACCCCCGCCCTGAACTTTTTGGTTTTGATGTAAACCGGCAGTATCTGAACACCGCCGCGCACAGCTATTATTCCCACGCCGCTTTTGACCGGCGTCGTTGCCGGATCAACACCCGGACGGCGAGTTCCCTGCGGGAACATACCAACGCACTTGCCGTCGTGCAACAAATTTACCGTAGTCCGCAGACTTGACACATCGGCACTGCCGCGCTCGACGGGATATGCACCCAGCAGCCTTATAAGCCCTCCGAGCAGCGGTATTTTAAACAGCTCTGCCTTGGACATAAAATGCGGCTGCTGGCGGCGCAAAGAGGCACACAGCCACACCGGATCACCCGCTGTTGTATGATTGGCGCAAACCAAAAACGCACCGTCCTCGGGGCGCGGCTCATTCTCGCTCCCCTCAATACGGATATTACACAAAAATCTCAACGGCCCCGCCAGTATGCGGTGCCAGAAGCCGTAGAATCCCTTCATAAACGTTCTCTCTTTTTGCTGTTGATTATCGCTTTGACCGCCTCCACCGACTCGTCAACCGTAAATCCCGAATTGTCGAGCACCACAGCGTCCGGAGCGGCAACGGCCGGAGCGATATCGCGTCCGGCATCCTGAGCATCGCGCTCCTTCATCTGTATGAGTACATCATCGAAGCTGACCTCAACGCCCTTAGCGCGCAATTCGTCATAACGGCGGCGGGCACGCTCTTCAAGCGGAGCCGTCAGAAAGACCTTGACCTCTGCATCGGGCAGTATAACGGTTCCGATATCACGGCCGTCCATGACAACACTGTGCTTGCGGGCAATATCACGCTGCGTGTTGAGAAGAAAGCTGCGCACCTCCGGGATGGCAGACACGGCCGATGCGTACATTGAAATATCCGGCTGGCGAATGGCATCTCCGGGATCCTCGCCGTTAAGTATGACACGCTGTGTCCCGTTGTTATATTCGAGTGACAGTCGGATATCAGGCAGACACGCAATAATGCCGGCTTTATCCTGCATGGAAACTCCGCGGCACTTAACATAGTAGCCTATAGTGCGGTAAAGTGCACCCGTATCTACATATATTATGCCAAGCTCATGCGCCAACGCCTTGGCTACGCTGCTTTTGCCCGCCCCGCTTGGTCCGTCAATCGCAATTTTCATATAAAAACTCCTGAAACTTTTATATTTGTGATGTGGCTGCGCTGTATCCGGCCAGTGCTCCCGTTGAAAATGCTATCTGGAGATTAAAGCCACCGGTATAAGCATCCACATCGATTATTTCGCCGGCAAAATACACGCCGGGCACTATTTTTGACTCCATCGTTCCTGGCCTTATCTCTCGCACGCAAACCCCGCCGCGTGTGACGATCGCCTCATCGATCGGGCGAAAATGCGAAAGCTTGACAGTGAAATCCTTGAGCAGCTCAACCACCCCACGGCGCTGTTCACGGGTAATGTTATTGACCTTCTGATGCGGCGGTATAGCCGAGCGAAGCACCACCGTTGCAATCATTTTCTGCGGCAATAAATCTCCCAGCGCATTGATAAAATCGCGGTTGGAGTACTTTGAGAAGTCGGATATCAGGCGAGCGTCAAGCCGATTATGGTCAAGCGCAGGCTTAAGATCGATATGTGCCACATACTTACCCGGTTTTATGTCCGGCAGGTGAGCAGATGCACTCAGTATCATAGGGCCGCTCAGGCCGAAATGCGTGAACATCATTTCTCCGAAGTCTTCATATACAGCTTTACCGCCGGAGGCCGGGAGTATACGCAAGCCGACATTTTTCAATGACAGTCCCTGCATACGCCGGCAGTCATCGCCGTCGCATGCTATGGGAACAAGTGACGGTGACAGTGGAGTGACAGTATGTCCGAGTTCTCGTGCCATACGATACCCGTCACCGTCCGATCCGGTCTTGGGATATGACATTCCGCCTGTACATATAATCACCGATTCGCAAATATATTTGTCATCATCTGTATATATTTCGAATTTGTGATTGCAAATTGGCGCTGTTTTGCGCACCTTCTTTTGAATCACCTCAACTCCGGCAGCATGGCAACGCCTTGCAAGCGCACCGGCTATATCCCCTGCCCTGTCCGATACCGGAAATACACGTGAGCCGCGCTCGGTCTTTAGCGGAACACCGAGATGTTCGAACATCTCCATTGTGTCAGCCGGCGACATATGGTCAAGTGCCGACCACAGAAAACGCGGATTGCCCGGCACATTTGACATAAAAGCCTGGACAGTACAGTCGTTGGTGACGTTACACCGTCCCTTACCCGTTATGCGCAATTTGCACCCGAGCACCCTGTTTTTTTCAAACAGTAACACTCGTGCCCCGCTCTCCGCCGCAGTCGCAGCTGCCACAAGTCCGGCAGCACCACCGCCTATGACGGCTACCGTTGTCTTTATAGGCTTACCGGCAGTACCGGAGCCCGGCTCAGTGCCTGTCTCACATTCTGCGGTGTCCGCCACCGAACAGGTATTATTGGCTGTTTTTATCATATACATCGTATTTATCCCAGATATTCTCAAGATCATGCAGCCGCACTGTCAGCTCGTCCTGCTTTTTGCGGCTTACCGCCACTATCATGGCGTTGATAATGCTAAGCGGTGCAACCAGCGAATCGACAAATGAAGCCATATCGCTACAGGCAGTCAGCAATTGATGCGCATACACAGCAATAGGCGATTGCGCACTGTCAGTCAGTGCAACTACATCGGCACCGCGCTCCCTTGCAAACTTTACCGCATTTATGATACGCTTTGAGTATCTCGGAAAGCTTATAGCGATAATAACATCGCCGTCACCTATGCGCATTATCTGCTCAAACATTTCACTGCCCGACGTAGTCTGTATAAATTTAACATTATCAAATATCATTCTGAAATTATAATTCAGAAATCCGGCAAGTGACGACGACGAGCGCACACCTATAATATATATATTGTTTGCCCCGACTATACGATCCACTGCCGCATAAAAAGCCTCACGGTCAATTTCTTCAAGCGACTGACGTATTTTGTCGATATCCGATGTCAGTACCTTATCCAGCACATCTGAGTTACCGATAAGTGTGTTTGTAACCTCCATACGCTGAACGCTGGTCAGTTTGGTGCGAACCAACTCCTGCAGCGCCTTCTGCATCTCGGGATATCCCTCGAATCCCAGCTCGATAGCAAAACGGACTACCGTAGATTCGGAAACTCCCGACAGTGCTCCTAACCGAGCGGCAGTCATGTACGCTGCCTTTTCATAATTTGAAAGAATATACGACGCAATATGACGCTGTCCTTTGGAGAAGCCCGACATTTGCTGTTCCATAACGGCAAGCAGATCCTGTTTCATTCTTTGACACCTCGTCGGATTAATCATTAATGACCACGTTAAATTATATACTTTTATCCCCTGCTTGTCAACAGGCATTTTCCCCTTTTTGAGTCGTATCCGGCAGTGCTTGGTCGAAAATGCACAAATTCAAAGATAATATCCCCCGCATTTTTTATCCATAAAAATTTGTTCAAAAGGGTTTACAAGCCGCAAAAAATATGATATACTGTCATAAACAAAGTCCGGATCCCGCTATAACGGCAGATGCGTATAGATAAGGCACGGCTAATTTAATAGCATGTACGGAGCAGATTTTGTCCGTATAGCAAACTATGTCGCAGCATACCGCCGTATAAGTGAGGGTCATTTATACAGGCGGATTTTTCTATGTCCGGGCATGATCCAACAGTAAATATTCCCGCCGCGGCGGGGGTAAATTATAAAACACAAGGGGAAAAGCAAATGAAACTCTACTACAATGTGAAAGACAAACCCAAGTTCGGACAGCTGATTATGTTCGCGCTTCAGCAGCTCCTGGCCATTCTGGCTGCAACAATCGCAGTGCCCGCCATTATCAACAATATCGCAGGCAGCAATATGTCAACCTCTGCGGCGCTGTTCGGTGCAGGTGTCGGAACGATCGTCTATCTGCTGTTTACAAAATTCAAAAGCCCCGTGTTCTTAGGCTCATCCTTCGCCTTCCTCGGCTCTATGGCTACCGCCTTTGCAGGCGCATCGTCCATGGCGCTCGGCTACATCGGACTGATAATCGGTGCCGCTATGGCCGGACTTGTTTACGTGGTAATCGCAATCGTGGTCAAGTTCGCCGGTGTTAAGTGGATCAATAAGATCATGCCTGCCGTCGTTATCGGCCCCACCGTCTCAATCATCGGTCTTTCACTGGCAGGCAACGCTGTAAGCGATCTGTCAGCCGCTAAGGTCAGCACTGCTTCCCCTTACATCTGCATGATATGCGGGTTGGTTACGCTGGCTGTTACCATGCTGTGCTCAGTATTCGGCAAAAAAATGCTCAAGATGATTCCCTTTATAATCGGTATTCTCTCCGGCTACGTTCTTGCAGCTATCTTCACGGTCATCGGCAATGTTGCCGCGATCGACGCGCTTAAAGTGATCGACTTCTCCGCCTTCAACAACATGCAGTGGATCCCGGACTTCACCTTCGTTGAGGCTTCAAAGGGCTTCAGTGACATCACAGGCTCTTACATTGCTACTGTCGCGGTCGCATATGTGCCTGTCGCTTTCGTGGTATTCGCAGAGCACATCGCAGACCACAAGAACCTGTCTTCCATTATCGAATCCGACCTGCTTGAGGATCCCGGCCTTTCCCGTACTCTGCTGGGTGACGGTGTCGGCTCCGCAGTCGGCGCTCTGTTCGGTGGCTGCCCCAACACCACATACGGTGAATCAGTCGGTTGCGTCGCTATCTCGGGCAACGCCTCGGTGGTAACAATTCTCGTAACTGCTATCATGGCTATAGCAGCTTCCTTCGTAGCTCCCTTTGTGACCTTCCTCTCCACCATTCCCAACTGCGTAATGGGCGGCGTGTGCATAGCACTTTACGGATTCATCGCGGTTTCCGGTCTTAAAATGATACAGACCGTTGACCTCGGCGACAACAAGAATCTGTTCACCGTCTCGGTCATACTGATTGCTGGTGTCGGTGGCATGGCAGTCAGCTTCGGCAAAGTTACAGTGACCTCTATTGCATGCGCTCTTATCCTCGGCATACTTACAAACATAATGCTCAACCACGGTAGCAAAAAATCTGACACAGAAAATAAATAAAAGCTGAATACAGGTAAGTATGATAAAAAACAATTCCGGTCTGCGTGAAACGCAGACCGGAATTGTTTTTTATCAGTCAGTTTCATCGGATATTTGTACCGAGACTTTATATTTCGTCCCGCAATATAGAACATATACAGATATTTTTGTGTTCATGCTTAACCAGCATTGAACTCCGCAGCATTCCCTCATATGTCATACCCACACGTTCCATAACGTGTCTTGACGCGGTATTACCCTCGATATACCGGGCTTCAATACGTTCAAGATGAAGCCTGGAAAAGCCAAATGCTATCACCCGGCGCAAAGCCTCTGTCGCATAGCCGTGTCCCCATACCGACGGGTTGAGAACGTATCCCACCTCACCACAGTCCGAATGATAGTCAAACCGGGTAAAACCGCAGGTACCGACCATGTGCCCTGTTGACTTTTCCTCAAGCGCCCAGTCAAAAAACTCGCCCGCCGAATACCTTGTGGCTACATATTCCAGATACTCACGCGTATAATCCACATTGGGGTGCGGATTCCATGTAAGATATTTGGTCACATCTGCACGTTGCGCGTAATCAAACATATCGTCCGCATCGCGTACAAGCATTTTGCGAAGCAAAAGCCTCGGAGTTTCAAGCTGAGGAATATTTGAAAAAGTTCTATAAACAAATTCTCGTCGCATAACACATCTCCCGGTGGTCGTTAGTGTTTATTATATTCAATTGTATGTAATAATTCAATAGATACAAGGAAAAAAATCAAAATTCGGTTTATTTTTTTCGGAATATATGCTATAATAGTTACAGAAAATCATCAAAACAGGAGACAGGAATGGTTCATCTGCTTGAAAACGGAGCAAACGTGGTACTGCTCGGACTGATGCCCAAAACTGCTGCCATAATCAAAGCGCTCAATCGCGATTTCAGCATCACACCCTGCCTTTTTGCCGAACGAAGGCCGTTCCATATCCTTCCCACAATAAAATATAATTTTGTGCGCTGCCTGATACCGCAAAACAAATACTACTCCCTGCACTCAGTGCTTGATATGGTGTCCGCTCCGCACGAGGTCAGAACAATACTGGTGCCGTGTACATCACAATTTGAAAAATATATATCAGAATACAAGGATTATTTTGAAATCGAGTATATAATCAGAAATCTTAGCCAGTTGACGGAAGCATTGCCGTCTGTTCAGCTTCTGGTAAAATCGTTACCGCACGGAGGTTTAAAATATGATCTTTGAACAGCTGCTCACCGCGGGAGGATACGACTCTTCAGGCTGTAAAAAACGTTGTGAGATAAATCATATATGCTGTGATTCAAGGCTTGCAGGTCCAAACTCCGTGTTTGTCTGTATAAGAGGAATTTTAACCGACGGTCATCTGTACGCCTGCCGAGCTTACGACAGCGGATGCAGGTGCTATGTAGCAGTCGAACCGCTCGACCTGCCCGATGACTGTGATATCATATACACAGGTGACACTCGCCTTGCTTTAGCTCGGCTGTCAGACATCGTATACGACCACCCGTCCGGCCAGCTGAGAGTTATCGGAATAACCGGCACCAAAGGAAAAACCACGATCGCGCTTACCGTAAAAGGAATACTTGACAGCCTTGGTCTGCCCACCGGCTATATAGGTTCAAACGGTATAATGTACGGGCGTTTCCGACATTCAAGTATCAACACGACACCCGAGAGCTGCGATATACAGCGTTATCTGCGTGATATGGCAGATGCAGGTATGAAATACGCAGTCATAGAGGTATCATCACAGGCATTGTACCTCGGGCGTGTACGGTTCATACAATTTGACACCTGTGTTTTCACCAACCTGTATCCCGACCACATCAGCAACTATGAGCATCCGAATTTTGAGCATTACCGTGATTGCAAGGCAAAGCTGTTCTCGGAATTTTCGCCGCGATATGCCGTGGTCAACGCCGATGACCCGTATTCCGAATACATGCTGCACGGATGTGGTGCTGAAATCATCACGTATGGCCTAACCGGTCCTGCCATGCACTCAGCCACCGACCTGACCAAATTCCGCACGCGCAGCACGCTCGGCATGCGCTTTACTTACCGTCACGACGGCTTGTGCCTGCCAGCAGAAATACGTTTTCCGGGTGAGTTCAGCGTATCCAATGCACTGGCTGCACTGGCCATCTGCCGCATATACTCAAATGATGTTGCCGAAATGGTCAGAATACTTGAAACAATAACGGTAACCGGACGTTTCGAGTTGGTCACGGCACTACCATACGCCACTATAATAATCGATTATGCGCATAACGGAGCCAGTATGACATCAGTGCTCGAAGCGCTCCATAAATATAACCACCGCAAAATAATCACGCTGTTCGGGTCAGTCGGCGGCCGCACACAAATGCGCCGTGCCGAGCTGGGGCGCGTGGCCTCAGAGCTGAGCGACTTTTGTATACTCACATCGGACAACCCTGACCGTGAGGATCCTCTCATGATAATCCGTGACATTGCACTGAACTTCGGCGCCAGAGGTTGCGGGTTTGAGGTAATAATCGACCGTCGTGAAGCGATAGTCCGGGCCATGAGCTTGCTCAAAACAGGCGATATACTTGTACTTGCCGGCAAAGGGCATGAGGATTATCAGCTGATAAACGGTATCAAGGTACCGTTCTGTGAGCGCGAAATTGTCATGCAGACAGCAAAGGAAATGCTAAAAGCCAAGGTTTAAGCCCGCCGGAAATAAGCCTTGCACAAAAACCATTCCCTATGGCAAGGCAACAATAGAATCACAAAACCGAGGTGTGATGCTATACTTCACACCTCGGCTTTGCTTATGTGATATTATTTTTTATTCCAGTCATCACTGTTGTCATTTGGAATAACATCCTTGAGCGCGGCAATGGCACACTCTATCATACTGTCGTCCGGCTCACGTGTGGTTATACGCTGCAACCACATTCCGGGAGCCGAGATTATGCGTGTAAAAACATTATCATATTTCCCGGCTAGTTTAATAAGCTCGTAGCCTATACTCATCATAACGGGCAGCAGAGCTATGCTTATCAGAGTACGAAGTACAACATTGAGCACAGCACTCTCACACAGCTGTGCCGGAATGAACATTGTTAGAAATATTCCGACCAACACCATGAGTATCAGAAATGACGTCCCGCATCTCGGGTGAAACCGACGCTGTATTCTCACATTGTCGACCGTAAGCTCAAGACCGCGCTCGTAGCATGCGATTGATTTGTGCTCAGCGCCGTGGTACATGAACGTGCGGCGTATATCCTTCATGAGCGACACTGCCAGCATATAGCACACAAGAATGATTATCTTGATTATACCGACAAACACCGCGCGCAACAGTGAGTAACCATATCCCTCTCCCTTTAGCACAGGAAACAGGTGGGTCAACAAGCTGTATAATACCTCAGGCAATGTTTTGAACAACACCAGCGCCAGCACTACCCCCAGCACGGTTGAAATGATCATTATCAAATTCATTACCCAGGGCTGAATACTGCCGGATTTGGCAGTGTCATTATCGGCGGCAGCTTTGTCCGCGCCGTGTGAGGCCGTATCACTGTTGCAACAAACATCGTCACTTTTGGCTTCTGCTTGTTTATTTGTGACATCGTTGCTTACTGCATCAACCGTCAAAGCTTCACTATCAACAGTCTTGACTGACGCAGCGTCATCAACGGCGTTTTCATTTTTACCGTTAATATCATTCTGCTTTGGCTTATCCGGCACATCGTCAAGTCCGGCGATCTCAGCCGAACGCATAAGACACCGATACCCCAGCTTCATAGAGTCAATAAAACCGAATATTCCGCGTAAAAACGGAACGCGGTATATCTTGGGCTTTTCGGAGTTGTCGGTCTCCCAGCTCTCAAGCACCATTTTGCCCTCAGGATTACGGACAGCCATGGTCGTTTTCTTAGGGCCGCGCATCATTATGCCTTCAATGAGCGCCTGACCTCCGATGGAGGTCTTTTTTACGAAGCAGGTCGCTTCGTCTCTCTTATTGGACAATTCTTACCCTTTCTTGATTTATATAATCAAAAGTTGATTTTCATCTGACTGCCTTCCATCTCGGCCTTATGCTTATCGATAAGATTGTGGATACGGCGTACAGGATCCAGCAGATTGCTGATGGTGGAATCGTGGTTAAGCGTGTCGATTATGTACGACACATATTTGCACATATTGACCTCCACATACCAGGGCATGGAGAGCAGCTCCGGTGTGCGGTAGACAAGATTTGTGGTAAATATTTTATCAAACAGCCCCTCATTATATGCACGCTTGAACTTTTCAAGACCTTCCGTAAACAGGCCGAACGTAACAAACCCGAATATGCGCTTAGCGCCCTTTTGCTTTAGCTGAAGGGCAACGTCAATAAGCGAGTCACCGGAGGAGATTATATCATCAACGACTATAACGTCCTTGCCTGTCAGATCTCCTCCCAGATACTCATGTGCCTCGATCGGATTGCGTCCGTTTACAACACGGGTATAGTCACGGCGCTTATAAAACATACCGATATCTATACCAAGCACGGAGGAATAGTACATACAGCGGCCCATAGCACCCTCATCGGGAGAAATTATGGTGAGCGAATCTTTGTCTACAACGATATCGGGCACATTGCGAATCAGTGCCTTTATCATCTGATAGGTAGGCCGCACATCGTCAAAGCCGCACAGCGGCACGGCATTCTGAATTCGGGAGTCATGCGCATCAAAGGTTATAATATTGGTAACGCCCATAGCTTCAAGCTCCTGGAGCATGAGTGCGCAGTCGAGCGACTCACGGCCGGAACGCTTGTGCTGTCTTCCCTCATACAGCATGGGCATAATAACCGATACACGTCGTGCTTTGCCGGCAGTTGCCGCAATAAGACGCTTAAGGTCGGCATAATGGTCATCCGGGCTCATAGGCACCGTCTCACCGTACATTTTGAATGTCACGCCGTGATTGAAAACATCACAGATAATATAAAGGTCATGGCCGCGAAGCGACTCGCCTACAAGCCCCTTTGCTTCTCCGGAGCTGAAACGTGGACACTGTGATTTGACCAAAAATGTTTCGTCAGCACCTTTCCCGCGCCATTCCTTGAGATAATAATCCACCTGTGAACCGAATTGCTCACAACCGTTCATTGCAATAACACTGAGTTCTCCACAAAGGGTATCGTTCATTTAATCCTCCGTGCCGTCGTAGGCTATTGTATTTAGCAACTTATATTATAACATACTTATCAAAATTTGAAAAGATTTTTTGTTCATTTGGGTCATTTATTAGAGCCTTTTGTAGGATTATATAATTTAAAGTGCCGACATAAAAGTCTTTTTTTATATTATAACCAGTTTTATTATGTATGACACACCCTTAACCCTACATTATATATAACTCAGCTTCTTTCAATAACTCCGGCAAAGCAGTCATATGCCGCGTCCCACGCCGCCGTATCCTGCGGTTCAAACACATTCGGAGAGAACGACCGCAATACCAGCTCCCTGCCCTGCTTTATGTCGCCCAGCTCGCCGTCAGATATCGCCTGTACAAGCAAATTGCCTATTGCGGTAGCCTCGTCCGGCCCCGCAACAACGGTTCTGCCGCAGGCGTTTGATGTCATTTGGTTGAGCAGCCTGTCCTTTGAGCCTCCACCGACAATATTTATGGCAGACGGACGAATCCCAGCAAGCTCTGTAACTCCGGTCGCAACCTTACGGTATTTGAGCGCCAAACTCTCGTAAATGCAGCGTACGATACCGCCGACGCTGTCCGGAACATGCTGCCCCGTACGGCGGCAGTATTCGGCAATACGTGCCGGCATGTTGCCCGGCGTACCGAACTCAGGCGCATCCGGATCAATGAAGGCCGCGAACGCAGGGGCACTTCTGGCTTGCTGCTCAAGCTGAGCAAAACTGAATTCGTGTCCTTCCCGTGCCCATTGACGGCGTGATTCCTGCAATATCCAAAGCCCCATAATGTTTTTGAGAAACCGAATCGTACCACCGGCACCGCCCTCGTTGGTGAAATTTGCACAGCGGCTGGCGTTGTTTATTATGGGACGGTTCAGCTCGGTTCCCATGAGCGACCAAGTGCCGCTGCTTATGTAAAGCATCTCACCCGACAAATCAGGAACTGATATCACGGCACTGGCCGTATCATGCGACGCCACATTCACAACGGTAGTGTCAATACCGCCTACCTCATCGCTTACACAGGGCAACAGTTGCCCTAACCGGGTTCCGGGCTGTACCATGGGTGCAAACAGCCGTACCGGTATATTGAGCCGCGAAAGCAGCTCACCTGCCAGCTCACGCGTCCCTGCATCAAGCACCGCGCCGGTAGATGTGACGGTATACTCTGCCGCCATACGCCCGGTAAGAAAATAATTCAGCAAATCAGGAATAAACAGCAGCTTGTCTGCCCGCTCAAGCCGGACCGGATCCTCACGAAGCTCTGCACACAGCTGATACAGCGTGTTGAAGCTAAGTGACTGAATTCCGCTTATGCCGTATATCTGTTCAAACGGCACACGCTCCCACACGTACCCCTCCATATCGGCGTTGCGCACGTCGCGATAGTGGACCGGTGAGGACAGCATGTGCCCCTGACGGTCAAGCAGAGCGTAGTCAACGCCCCAAGTGTCTATACCAAGGCTGGTTATTTTGTCGCCGTCTACAGCGGTCTGACGTATGGATTGCTTGATCTCATGGAAAATCCGCATAATGTCCCAGTAAAGCCGGTCGACCAGCCGGACCGGCTGATTTGTGAAGCGGCAATTTTCACGCAGTGTAAGACGCTCTCCGTCATAACTGCCCACAATTCCGCGTCCGCTTGACGCGCCGAGGTCTATCGCCAGATATTTTTTATCTGCCATGAATACTTGCCTCCCATAGAATTATTTAAGCTCAAGGACTGTAACACCGCCGTCACCCTCGCCGTACCTGCCAAGTCGGTATGACGCCACACGCTTATCCGACCGTAAAAACTGCCACAGTGCATTTTTAAGTGCCCCCGTCCCCTTACCGTGTATCAGGTGCACAGTCTTCATTCCATAAAGCTGTGCGTCGTCAATATACTTGTCAACAGCATACCACGCTTCCTCACCGTTCATGCCACGCAGATCGATCTCAGGACTGAAATTCTTGATCTGCGCCGGTTTATACTCTGAAGCCGGAACCCTATGATTGTTGCGGTCTGTAACAATGGTTTCGCTGCCGTCAACCAACTTTAGATTGGAGACGTTGGTTTTCGTACGCGCAGCGCCCGACTGCACCATAAGGCTTCCTGACTTGTCGGGAAGGCTGAGCACCGTTGCAATGGTACCGATGTTGCGCAGATAGACCTGATCGCCCCGCTTAAGCGGTCTGGGCAGGACATATCCGTCATCCTCCACCTTGTCAACAGGATTGAACTTATCCTCATTTTCACGCAGATGCGCACGTATCTCACGACGTGCCCGATCAAGCTCTTCACCCGCACGCTGGCTTTCCTTGGCCTTTTGAGCCCGGTCAAGCTGTGCCAGTACAAAGTCGGCCGACGCCTTGGCGCTCTCAACCATTGCCACTGCCTTGGCCTGCGATCTTTCAAGCTCGCGCTCAGCCAGCGACAGCTTATCCTGTATCTTTTTTTCAGCCTCAGCCTTGAATTTTTCGTATTCCGCACGCAGCCGTGCCGCTTCTTCACGGTCGCGCTCCATGTCTATACGGCTGGCCTCCAGCTTTTCGATAACGTCCTCAAAACGCTTATTGTCAGTGCTGACCGTGTTCTGGGCACGGTCGATTATATCCTGAGGCAATCCAAGTCGCTTTGAAATTGCAAACGCATTGGATTTGCCAGGTGTGCCGATGATCAGCTTGTATGTCGGCCGTAATGTTTCGATGTCAAATTCACACGACGCATTTTCAACTCCCGGCGTCTCGAGCGCATACGCCTTAAGCTCGGCATAATGCGTCGTAGCGGCGCAGATCGCCCCCTTTTGCCGTACCGACTCAATAATGGCCACGGCAAGTGCCGCTCCCTCAATAGGATCGGTACCTACGCCCAACTCATCAAACAGCACAAGTGACCGGTCAGTCAGCTGCCCCATGATCGCCACGATATTGACCATATGTGCCGAGAAGGTAGACAACGACTGCTCTATGCTTTGCTCGTCACCTATGTCGGCCAGTACATTGTCAAACATGCAAACAGATGAGTGATCCTCAGCGGGAATATGCAGTCCGGACTGCGCCATAAGCGAAAACAGCCCCAGCGTTTTGAGCGTCCCCGTTTTACCGCCGGTATTCGGTCCGGTTATGATCAGCGTATCGTGACCGTGCCCTAAGGAGATATTGATGGGCACGACCTTGTCCTTGTCGATCAGCGGGTGACGCGCCTTTATCAACTCGAGCGAGCGGTCACCCGAAATCTGAGGCTGTACACCTCTCATACGCACCGACAGCTCACCGCACGCGAAAATGAATGCCAGCTCGGTAATATTCTGATAATTAAGCAACAGTGCCGACGCACACCCTGCGACCTCTCCGGACAGCTCATACAGTATTTTGTCGATCTCATGCTGTTCGGCGGCTTCCAGCTCGCGCAGTTCGTTGTTTGCGTCGACAACGGCGATGGGTTCCACAAAAAGCGTCGCCCCCGAGGCCGATGTATCATGCACAAGCCCTTTGATCTCTCCGCGGTATTCGATTTTGACTGGGACCACGTACCGTCCGCCGCGTTGTGTAACAATGTTCTCCTGTAAATACTTCGAATACGCGCCGCCGGTGTACTTGGAGAGTATGTCCTTTATACGGTTATTGAGATTTTTCTTTTTTCGGCGTATGTTGGACAGCTCAGAGCTCGCCTCATCGGCTATAAGATCTTCGGCAATAATGGAACGCGTAATTCGTTCCTCAAGCGGGCGGTTGGGTATCAGCCGCTCAAAGATCTCATCAAGTGATGTTTCAAAAAGGCGGTTCATGCGTATATAATCCAGCAGTGACCGGCAGGTACGTAACACGTTGGCAGCATCAAGCAGCTCACGTGCCGTGAGCATTGCCCCTTTCTCGGCACGTTCACAAACTGCGGTCATATCCGCAACCATACCGAATGACGGCGTACCTTTGACATTAAGCAACCGTACTGCGTCGGTCGTATGGCGCAAATTGCGCAATACCACCGACACATGCTCACTCGGCACCAGCTGCAAAGCCAGCGTCTTGGCACCGTCGGTCAGCGCGCAATCCGCCAGAAGTGCACGTATTTTATCAAATTCAAGTGTTTTAAGTGTTTTTTCAGAAAAATTCATAATATATCTTTATTTTATTATAGTTTTGTAAAAGTCCAAAGAAGCAAAACCACACTCAAGGTGGTTGAGCAGGTATGTTTCTCCGGCGCGGCAAAAATCATCCGTATCTGCCTCGTTTTTTATCCGGAAGGCATACACCCGTTCAGGCGGCGGCTGCCACAGCTCCGGCTCCCATTGGTACAAGTATATTGTTCTGATATTTTGTATCGTCATATGGCGTTTGACTGTTGCCTGGGGCAGACGACTGGCGCCGCAGGCAATCTTCGCACAAAAGCCCCCCGTTCATTACGTCAAGATACATACCGTCCGACACAGTTTTATGACAAATACGACAGCGCGTCATGTCCGGCATATAACCGCCATACCCTGCAGTACGCCACTCGTAAACCGCTTTGATAATACGCGGCTCTACCTTATCGTGTCCCAGCGCGTACAGCGAGTTGAGCGTCATACGAAGTATGTCGATTCCGGCCACGTATTCACCGGTTACCTCCCGTGCTACGTCGGCAAGATATGCGGCCAGCGACAGCTTGACCACATCGTCACGTATTCCCGAAAAATACTCGGTCACAGAGCCGCCTCTTAGCCAATTCATTTCTCCCTTGCGGTAAATCTCGAAATTGCCATACACAAACGGCTGAGTAAGTGCCGAATACTGGCTTCTGGGCGATCTCGCGCCCTTGGCCAGCACTGTGATCTGACCGTTTTCAGGTGTCAGCAGTATCACAAGGCGATCATGGTCACCGGTATCTATTGCACGCAGAACAAACGCATCAGTTGTGAAAACCATGCGGTCGCCTCCTTTGCCAACGACTGAGCTCAGGCCGTGTCACTCCGGCTTATAACCGAAATTGGCCACGGTTTGTATGCTGTCCCGCCAGTTTTCCTTGACCTTGACCCACAGATTGAGATACACCTTGGTACCGAAAATCTTTTCAAGATCCTGACGGGCGTACGTGCCCACCATTTTGAGTCCGGCTCCGCCCTTGCCTACAATTATGCGCTTATGTGACTCTTTTTCGCAGAATATTTCAGCGCGTATGCTGACAAGGCTGTCGGTATCCTTGAATTCCTCGATCACCACGGCAATACCGTGTGGTACCTCTTTGTTAAGCGTGCGCAGCAGCTTTTCGCGGATTATCTCGGCGGCCAGCTGACGCTCCGGCTGATCAGTTACAATATCGTCCGGGAAAAACCATTCGGACTCGGTCAGAAATTTTCCGCACTCCTGCAACAGTGCGCCGACATTATCTCCGTTGCGTGCACATGTGGGAACAACCGCGTCAAAATCGTGCAGTGCAGCGTATGCGGTGATAGCTTCGGCTATCTGCTCACGGCGATACAAATCGGTTTTGTTGAGTACCAGCACCGATCCACAGCCTGAAGCCTTGATATAATCTATAACATTGCGCTCAACGTGCGAGATCGGCTTGCCCGCGTCAACCACCAGCACTACGGCGTCCGCCTCGCGCATGGTGTCGTCCGCTGTTTTGACCATGAAATCGCCGAGGCGATCCTTTGGCGTATGCAACCCGGGCGTATCAAGAAATACAAACTGATCCTCTCCCACGGTATGTATACCGATAATGCGGTTGCGCGTAGTCTGCGGCTTGTTTGAGACGATGGCAACCTTTTCGCCCAGTATTTTGTTCATCAGTGTCGACTTGCCCACATTGGGGCGCCCCACAATAGCAATAAATCCTGTCTTTTTCATTATTCTTTTATCCCCAATCCGATAAGATCAATTATTTCATGCTGACGGCGGCGCATGTCGGCGTCTTCGGCTTGTCCGCGCTCATGATCGTAGCCCAACAGGTGCAGCATGGAATGTATGCAAAGAAATGCCGTTTCGCGCTCAAAGCTGTGACCGAATTGCTCCGCCTGATCCGCCGCGCGTTCCAGCGATATAACTATATCTCCGAGCACCAGTAATCCTCCGCTCCGCTGACTCTCGGCATCTTCCTCAAGCGGAAAGGACAGCACATCTGTCGGGCGGTCAATACCGCGATATTGTAAATTCAACTTGTGTATTGCCACGTCATCGGCGAATGTCAGCGACACCTCAACGTTGCGGTGAATACCCTCATATTTCAGCGTTGCCTCAATAGCACGGCGCATAAGCATTTTTAGCTGGTATCCAACCGGCCGTGCAGACTGAATATTGTCAAAATAAATGCGTAGCTTCATGGTCTGTCCTCTTTTTTCAGGCGTCGGTAGCGAGTATCCGGCTTGTCCTCCCGCCGGGGTTGCTCTCTCTCGAATTTTTCATACGCCAGAATTATTTTCTGCACCAATTTATGGCGCACAACGTCACGCTCGGTAAAGCGGTGAATGGCGATATCCTCTATACCGTCAAGTATTTTCACGACCTGCGACAATCCGCTTTTCTGCCCTCGCGGCAGATCTGTCTGCGTCAGGTCTCCGGTTATAACTGCCTTTGAATTGAAGCCAAGACGTGTCAGAAACATTTTCATTTGCTCGGGCGTCGCGTTCTGTGCCTCATCGAGTATGATAAATGAATCGTCCAGAGTCCGACCGCGCATATATGCCAGCGGCGCTATTTCGATAGTTTGCTTTTCCAATTGACGGGCATAGTTTTCCGGGCCTATCATCTCATACAATGCGTCATAAAGCGGGCGCAGATAAGGGTCTATCTTGCTTTGCAGATCGCCGGGCAGATACCCCAGCTTCTCTCCCGCCTCAATTGCGGGACGTGTGAGTATTATCCGGCTGACCTGCTTATCCCGCAAAGCCTTGACCCCCATTGCCACCGCTAAAAACGTCTTACCGGTACCGGCAGGTCCTATCCCGAAGGTTATTGTATTGTGCTTAATTTTGTCGACATACTGCTTCTGTCCCATGGTTTTGGCCTTGATCGGCCGGCCCTTGGTAGTTACGCAAAGGCAGTCATCACCCAGCGCCGAAAGCTCATTTTCGTTGCCGTCACGCACACTGTCAATAACATACCTCACCGACTGCTCGGATATGGTTTCCTCATATCCCGCCATCTGACGCAGGAACGTCACAACCGTCGCCGCCATGTGCACCTCATTGGCTCCGCTACCGGTTACTACCACAGCGTCTCCATCCTCGGAGGGGTGCGTCTGTATATCTACCCCAAACTCCTTTTCAACTGCCCTGATATTCTCATCAAAGCAACCGAAAACCCGCGCAGTCAGCTCACTGTTTTCAATGTACACAGTTTCAGATTTCATCTGTCCTCCATAAGCTCCGAGATCTGGAATTCAACCGTCCCGGCTATGTTTTCTATCAGCATCAGGGTACAGTCCAACGTATATACCGCTTCCCCCGGCTGACATATTATATCCTTGCGCAAAAGCGTGGCTCCCTGAGCGGTCAGCTGGTCTATCTGGGCGTCAAGTTCGTCATACGCCAGTTCCATTGCCTGCTCATCTGTTCGGCGTGCCGGGCTCATGACATATTCCAAATATTCCGTTCTGCAAAACCACAGCGGAAGTCTGTTGTCGCCGAAAAGGCAACACCTATCCACATTACATATTGTATCATATGTTGTATCCAAAAATCCAGTGTTTTTATAAAGTTTTATTTTTTTTTCGAAAAAAATCAGGCTGTTATCGATTCGTTTTTTGCCTGTATAGTTCTTTTCAGTGTAGTCCATGGGAATTTCCACATGAATCTCGCGCAATGTCCTTGCCATAACCACTCCACGTGCTCTGATATACCTCCAGCCTATACTGGCGCTGTCCACAATGCCGCTGACAAGCAGCTCGCCCCGGCTGACATACTGCCCCGCCCTGACCAGCACCTCGCCGTCGTAAGCTTCTACCTGCTCGATTCTTCCGTCGCGCGTTGCCACAAGATTTGCCGGTGCGGTTGGCTCGGCAATCGGCTCGGGCAACCGCTCACGTATCTCAACCATGGCAACACTGCCCTCAAGATTCACTGCCACCCAGCTTATCTCACGACTGTCAATGAGCAACCGGTTTTCAACAGAGTCAACGTCCAGCCGTGAGATACGGCTGCCGACGCCAAGCCCCTGCTCCTCCAGCGCCGTTACCACCTCATCTTCACTCAACCGTACATTTCCGCTGACCCTTACATCCCAGATATACTGTCCCGATATCATTACTATCGCCAGTGCGATGACCGCACCTACCGCTATGCCATACCGTTTGCGGTAGCGATGAATAATGTGCGGCAGACCGAACTGCCGGTCACAGGTCAGGCGTATACCGACACTGCGACACAGCTGCATGATAAGCCCTGCTGTGTAGGGCGTGCATAAAAAGCGGACCCTGTCTGTTTTGCGGTCAAGCCTCAGGCGGATGTACACAAGGTGATGCCGCATACACATATTCATGATAGTTTCAGTGTGACAAATATGCGCCGACAGCTCCCATCCTCCCGACAGAAGATACCTCAGCATTTGCTCCCCTCCCGACCGTCTGATCCCGATTTTCCCGTCCTCCGACCGTCTGATAACAGCTTTATCAGCATTTGTCCTCCTCCCCGTCACCAAAGCTCACGGAAATGATCCTTCCGTCAATATCTGCCGTTCCCGTATGGTAGGCGGTACAGTACAGCCCGGAGCCACGTACGCATATAATACACCCACGCAGTCTGAGTCTTACCTCCTCCGGGGTATAAAGCAGTATCTCACGGCAGCCGTGCACAACCACATTGGTACGCCCGCGCATTTCCACAAAAATTCCGTTGAACAGGTCAGGCGGAATGTCCAGCCGACTGCACAGCCGCTGAAAAAATCCGCCCGCTTCTCCCAAATCCTGCTTTTTTCTGCTCATAGCGCCTTACCTCCGGGGAATATAATGTGGTGATATATCCCTATATTTTATGCCGGAGGTTTTAACATAATGACACGTATACGCCATCACTCGCCCGGGCAGGTGGTGTTCTGTTTTGTATGCGGCTTTTGCCTGATACTGATACTTTACTATTCCGATTGCGCAATCGAATACATGAGCTCAGGACTTTTGCTGTGCGTCAGAACGGTGATACCGTCTCTGTTCCCTTTTATGGTAATTTCGGGACTTATGGTATCCATAGGTCTCGGTGAGATTATCGGACGCGTCTGCAAGGGCATTGTGCAGCGCTTGTTCGGCGTATCGGGCGCGTCAGCCTGTGCTCTGTTCATGGGAGCGGTATGCGGCTTCCCTGTAGGTGCACGGACCGTCATGGCGCTGCTCGATGGACAACATATATCCCGGCGTGAAGCCGAGCGGCTATTATGCTTCTGCAATAACCCCAGCTCCGCGTTTCTTATAAGCGCAGTTGGCATATCACTATATTCCAACCGTCAGTCGGGCATGATTTTTTATTTTGTGACATTGTCAACATCGGTTTTGCTTGGGATTGCGGCAAAAATAATATTTGGCAATGTGGGAAACGACAAACAAACAACTGTCTCACGCCCAGCGGTTCCGGGGCTTGACAGCTTCACCGGAGCTGTGTCCGATGCCGCCATGGGCATGCTTACCGTGTGCGCGTATGTCGTGTTTTTTTCAGCCATTATGGGATGTCTTGGTCGGCTTATGTCGCAGCTTGGCTGCCCGGCTCAGCTGAGCGCTCTGTTTTACGGGCTGGTCGAGTTGTCAGGAGGCGTAAGCGCATCGTCTGCATTGGGAAACGGCCCTGTCGGAGTCTGCATGACGGCATTTATAATCGGCTGGTCGGGTTTGTCGGTGCATTTTCAGATAATGTCACTGTGCCGTGGGCGCGGACTTAGCTTCCGCGGATATTATGTGTCAAAGCTGTGTCACGGTCTGCTCAACGCACTGGTCGTTTCAGCTGTCTACGCGCTTTCACCTCAGCTTTTCGCGCCTCAGAGCGACATTACAGCGGCTGCCGTGTCTACGGCGGTAATCCGACCACTCACCATTGCCGTGCTGGCGTTTTTTGGATTTGCATTGTGCGTATCACTGATACGTCGCACACACAAATCGACGCTTCACATCATATATTGACATTAGGAGTGTAAAAATCAGAAAGGAGGCTGTAACATGAGCGATTGCACCGCCGTTATCGGCTCCATGACCACCGCTCTCAAGGCACAAAAAGCACTTCTGAGAGCTTCTATCCGCTCCACCGTAGTCAAGCTGGACTCCTCAATAACAAGTAAAGGGTGCGCATACGGCATAGAATTTGACTGTGTCCAATCCTCAAACGTACGTTATGTGTTGGACACCTCCGGAATAAAGGTCTCACGTTACCTGACAGGAGGCGGCTATATGTGATATATCTTGACAATGCTGCAACCAGCTTTCCCAAGCCACGTCCCGTATGCGACGAGGTAAATAAATGTATGCGCTACTACTGCGGCAATCCCGGACGAGGTGCTCACGCACTGTCCATGGCAGCCGCATCACAAATATTCACTTGCCGCGAAAGCGTAGCACGGTTGCTCGGTGTAAACACACCGGAAAATGTCATATTCACGCTAAACACCACGCATGCGCTAAATATGGCCATAAAGGGGCTGTTACGGCCAGGAGATCATGTAATCATAAGCGACATGGAACACAACTCGGTGTGGCGGCCCATATTCAGGCTTGCTGAGCGTGGCGACATAAAATACGATGTGTTCCGTTCCTACACTGGTGACCCGCGGCGAAACGACACACGCATATGCGCATCAATAGCCCGGCTTATGCGCCCTAACACACGCATGGTGGTGTGCCTGCACACCTCTAACATCTGCTCGGCGCCGTTGCCTGTCGCACAGATAGCTGGGTTTTGCCACCGTCACCGTCTTTTGCTTGTACTGGACGCAGCACAGTCGGCAGGACACCAACCGGTCAACATGGAGGAGCTTAGTGCCGACGTGCTTTGCGCGCCCGGGCACAAGGGACTGCTCGGCCCGGCCGGCTGCGGTATACTAGCACTGCGTGACGGTCTTAAGCTGGATACGCTCACTGAAGGCGGAAACGGAATTAATTCACTTGAAGGCGAAATGCCTGACAATCCGCCAGAGCGCTACGAATCCGGCACACTTCCGTTACCTGCCGTAGCGGGCCTGATACAAGGCGTGCGTACAGTTGAGCAAATAGGGATCGAAAATATCAGCTCGCACGAGGCTGCCCTTTTTTCCGCTCTGTACGACCGCCTGTCAACGCTTCCCAACGTCACTGTATATGCACCCGAGCACATCGGTCCGGTACTGTTATTCAACATCAACGACATGCCCTCAGACCGCGTAGGACGGCTACTCGATGAACGCGGCATTTGTGTGCGAAGCGGATTTCATTGTGCACCGTTGGCTCACAAGACATTGAAGACCCCTCCAAACGGCGCGGTACGGGTCAGCTTCGGAATATATAACACACTATCCGATATAGATGCACTTTACAGCACCGTGCGTGACATTTCCAAATAGTAAAGGGACTGTTGCCAAAGCAACAGTCCCCCGTTTTAATATTATTAGTCGGCGATAAGACGGATAATGGCCATTTCGGCTCCGTCGCCCTTGCGGGGACCGACCTTGAAGATCTGTGTATATCCGCCGTTTCTGTCGGCATACTTGGGAGAAATCTCAGAAAAGAGCTTGGTTACAACGCTCTCCTTGGTGATATACGCCATAGCGGCGCGATGGTTAGCCAATGTATTCTTTTTTCCGAGAGTAATCATCTTTTCGGCAATAGAACGAACTTCCTTAGCTCTTGTAACGGTGGTCTCTACCTGACCGTTTTCAAGCAGATAAGTAACAAGTCCGCGGAGCATCGCCTGTCTTTGTGACGTTGTTCTGCCGAGTTTTCTGGTTCCGGGCATTTTTATTCCCTCCTTCTGCTGTACTTATTCTGAGCAATAATTCCCGGTCATTCCTCTTCTTTTTTAAGATCGAGGCCGAGTGAATGCAATTTCTGAATAACTTCTTCAAGCGATTTTTTACCGAGATTGCGGACCTTGATCATGTCCTCCTCAGTACGGTTGGTCAAATCCTCCACCGTGTCGATGCCGGCGCGCTTCAGACAGTTGAAACTACGAACCGACATGTCAAGCTCCTCAATGGTCATCTCAAGGACCTTTTCTTTGATGGTTTCTTCTCTTTCAACCATTATCTCTGCCTTCTTTGCTTCATCAGACAAATCCACAAACAAGTTGAGATGCTCGTTGAGAATCTTGGCTCCCAAAGATATCGCTTCTTTTGCAGTTATCGTTCCGTTTGTTAATACTTCAAGCGTGAGCTTATCCAGGTCTGTGATGTTGCCGACACGCGTATTTTCAACGGTGTAGCTGACATTATAAACCGGTGTGTAAATAGAATCGGTATATATGGTTCCGATAGGCGCACTCACTGTAGGGCCAAGCAGTGCGCTGTGTATCTGCTTGTTGCGCTCCTGAGAAACATATCCGCGTCCGTGATCAAAGGTCAGCTCCATATAGAGACGTTCGTTCTCACCTATCGTTGCAATGTGATGAGTGGGATTAAGTATCTCTATATCGGCATCTTGCTTGATATCGCCCGCTGTGATATCGCGCTCTCCGGTAACGTCAAGAATAACGGTTTTGGGAGAGTTGGTATGCAGCTTTGCGGTAATACCTTTGATATTGAGAATGATCTCTGTGACGTCCTCTTTGACACCGGGGATCGTGGAAAACTCATGAAGAACGCCATCTATCTTCACGCTCGTCACGGCAACGCCGGGAAGCGAGCTGAGCAGTATTCTGCGCAGTGAGTTACCGAGAGTTATACCGTAGCCGCGCTCCAGCGGCTCAACGATAAACTTTCCGCTTCTTCCGTCTTCACTGAGATTAACCGTGGTGATATTGGGCTTCTCTATCTCAATCATTCCAAATAAATCCTCCTGTATTATTAATGGGTGCCATTTCCGATCTTGGGGCATTCCGTAATGGTCCGCAGAGCATCACGGTGATGCCAAAGAGCGGATATTACTTGGAATACAACTCGACGATAAGTTGCTCGTTGATATCAATATCAATATCATCTCTTGCAGGAAGAGCCACAACCTTAGCTGTTGCCTTTTCCTTGTCAACTGTCAGCCACTTCGGAATAGACTTGCCTCCAAAGCTGTCTACCAAGCCGGGATTGACAACTTCCTTGTCATCAACAGTCTTTTTGCTGCCAAGATACTTCTTGGAGGCCTTGAAGCTGTCGGTCACGGAAATAACGTCGCCAGGCTTAAGAATAAGCGAAGGAATATCAACCTTCTTGTCATTGACTCTGAAGTGACCGTGAATTATAAGCTGACGGGCTTCCTTGCGGCTGCTTGCCAAACCAACTCTGTATATCACGTTATCAAATCTGCGCTCAAGCAGTATGAGCAGGTTCTCACCGGTCATACCTTCTTTTCTGTCGGCCTCATCAAAGTAGTTTGCGAACTGTCTCTCCAGAACGCCGTAGTAACGTCTGGTCTTCTGCTTCTCACGAAGCTGCATTCCGTATTCTCTCTGCTTCTTGACGGCAGCGCCATGCTGTCCGGGCGCCTTAGAACCTCTCTTGGTATCAAGTGCGCACTTTGTAGTGCAACGATCACCCTTCAAAAAGAGCTTAGTGCCTTCTCTGCGGCAAATCTTGCATACAGGTCCGGTATATCTTGCCATTTTTTCTTATACCCCCTATAATATTAAACACGTCTGCGCTTAGGCGGTCTGCAACCATTGTGAGGAATGGGCGTCACGTCTTTGATCATTGTAATCTGAAGACCAACGGTCTCAAGCGCACGAATTGCGGATTCACGTCCCGATCCGGGACCTCTAACATAAACCTCAACAGACTTAAGTCCATGTTCAATAGCAGCCTTGGCAGCGGTTTCGGAGGCCATCTGCGCGGCGAACGGTGTGGACTTTCTGGAGCCTTTGAAGCCAAGCTCACCAGCCGATGCCCAGGAAATTGCATTTCCGTCCTTATCGGTTATGGTGACGATCGTGTTATTGAAGGTTGCGCGAATATGAACCTGCCCTTCGGGTATGTTCTTCTTTTCGCGGCGTCTTTTGACTACCTTCTTTCCAACATTAGCCATCTTTATGCCACTCCTTTAACTACTCTTCTTCTTGTTAGCGATTGTCTTGGCGGGACCTTTTCTGGTTCTCGCATTGGTCTTTGTTCTCTGTCCTCTTACCGGCAGTCCCTTTCTGTGACGGATACCGCGGTAGCAGTTGATCTCAACCAAACGCTTGATGTTCAGTGCAACGTCCCGGCGAAGATCGCCTTCAACATGATAGTGAGATTCAATCTCATCACGAAGCTTTGCAACTTCTTCTTCCGTCAGATCCTTCGCGCGGGTATCGGGATTGATACCAGTCTTTGCGAGGATATCGTTAGCGCTCTTGCGGCCGATACCGTAGATATAGGTAAGGGCTATTTCAACGCGCTTCTGATTCGGAATATCAACGCCTGCTATACGAGCCATTCTGTTTTACACCTCTCAAATTCGGTAGATTTGTAGGGCTTAACCCTGTCTCTGCTTGTGCTTGGGATTTTCACAGATGACCATCACGCGGCCTTTTCTCTTGATAATCTTGCACTTCTCGCAGATCTTTTTTACGGATGGCTTTACCTTCATTGTATTATACCATTCCTTTCATAATGTTTTAGCGTGTGGGAGCGATTTATTTTGCTCTCCACGTTATCCTGCCTTTGGTGAGATCGTATACGGAAACCTCAACGGTCACCTTATCACCCGGCAGTATGCGAATATAGTTCATTCTCAGCTTCCCGGATATATGAGCCATTACTATGTGCCCATTGGGGAGCTTGACCTTGAAGGTTGCATTGGGCAGTGCCTCAAGCACAGTACCTTCAAACTCAATTACATCGTCTTTCGGCAGAATAATCCCTCCCTGCTATTTTTTCTCGTGTGCGACAAATTTTATTCACCAATCTTTGTCAATCAGTGTGAGTATTCTCGGTCCGTCCGGCAGAATTGCCACCGTGTTTTCGTAATGTGCCGACAGCTTGCCGTCTGCGGTTTTCACAGTCCAGCCGTCAGGCAGATCCCTGACATCCTTGACACCGGCATTGATCATAGGCTCAATTGCTATGGTCATACCGCTGCACAGCCTTACGCCATGCCCTGCGGTTCCGTAGTTGGGGACATCCGGCTGCTCGTGCAGCTCGTGTCCGACTCCGTGACCGACATAGGGCCGCACCACCGAAAAGCCAAAGCTCTCAGCATATTTCTGGATCGCGCTTCCCACATCGCCAATTCTCATACCGGGTTTGGCAGCCGCCGCGCCCTCGAAAAAGCTCTGACGGGTCACTTCAATGAGCCGTTGTGCTTCCTCGCTGACTTTTCCCACCGGTATGGTTCGTGCTGCGTCGCCGTGAAAGCCCTTGTAACAGGCACCCACATCAATTTTGACAATGTCACCTTCCTGCAGTATCCGCTTGTGTGACGGAATACCGTGAATGACCTCATCGTTGATGCTGATGCAGGCCGACGCCGGAAAACCGGCATAATTCAGGAAGGAAGGACGTGCTCCGTTTTTCTCGATAAAGTGACGTATCAGCTTATCAAGCTCATAGGTGCTGACGCCCTCGCGGACGTGCTCACGGATAAAGACAAGTGCTTCGCCCGTTATACGTCCGGCTTCCTTCATTAGCGCAAGTTGTTCTGAGTTTTTGATTTGGATCATGTTTCCGCCTCAAAGATTTGACAGGGCTTCAGTTACCAGCCGGGTTGTATCGGCAAGCTCCTCTTGCCCCTCCACTACCTTAAGCAGACCTCTCTTGGCGTAGAATTCCTTGAGCGGTTCAGTCTGTTTGTGGTAAGTGTCAAGTCTGTTTTTAACGGTTTCGGCGTTGTCATCACTGCGGATAATGAGATCCGCCGAACATTTGTCACAAACGTCATCAACAGCAGGCGGATTGTAACTGACGTGATATGAGGAACCGCACGACGGGCAGACTCTGCGTCCACCCATACGCGCAATTATTCTCTCGTCCTCAACTTCAATAGCAAGCACGGCATCAATGCGGACACCAAGGTCCTCAAGAGCCTGTGCCTGGGCTACTGAGCGAGGAAAACCGTCAAGTATGAATCCGTTTTTGCAAGCATCTGACGAAAGATGCTCCTTAATAATACCGATAACTACCTCATCGGGCACGAGATCGCCTTTATCAATGAAAGACTTTGCTTTTTTACCAAGCCCAGTTCCCGCTTTGATAGAGGCTCTGAGTATCTCGCCCGTAGAAATGGTCGGAATTTTGAATTTCTTTGAAATGATCTCAGCCTGGGTACCTTTCCCTGCACCGGGAGCGCCCATTAAAATCAAATTCATACTATTCCTCCGAAAAAGCGTTATCAGTCAAGGAAGCCTTTATAGTTACGCATTGTAAGCTGAGCCTCGAGTTCGTGGACAGTTTCAAGCGCAACACCTACGACGATGAGCAGTGACGAACCTCCGAATGCAAGGCCTGCAAACGTAAGTGAACCGTCGTGAATCGCGTAGTCAACAATGGTAATAACCATGGGGGCGCCGGCAATTACACAAAGGAACACACCGCCGATAAGCGTGATACGGCTAAGTATCTTCTGGATATACTGGGCAGTGGTCTTGCCGGGCCGGATACCCGGAATGGCTCCGCCGTTGTCGCGGATATTGTTCGCCACTTCAACAGGATTGAAGGAAATCAAAGTGTAGAAGTAGGAGAACGCAATTATCAACGCCAGGAATACCAAGAGGTAGGGCCAGGTGTAATAATTGAAGTTGTTGGTAATCCACTGCAGCCACTTTGTGTTCGGGAAGAACGTTGCAATGGTAGCGGGGATAGCAACGATAGAGTTCGCAAAGATGATAGGCATAACGCCCGTCATGTTGAGCTTGAGCGGCAGATTGGATGACTGACCGCCATACATCTTGCGTCCGACAACTCTCTTTGCATACTGAACCGGAATTCTTCTTTCGCTGTTGGTAAACCACACGACCAGCAATACTGCTGCAAGAGTGATAGACAGCGAAACAATAACAAGAATAAGACCGGTCCATTTGAACTTACCGTCATCAAACATCATGCCAAACAGCGAGTTGCAAAGTGCAGGCAGTCTTGCAATGATGTTAGCAAACAGGATAATGGAAATACCGTTGCCTATGCCGAACTCATTGATCTTTTCTGCCAGCCACATAATGAGTGAAGCACCGGCACAGAAGCAGGCAATGATTACTGCATACTTGAAAACCTTGGCACTGTCACTGGAATCAAAGGCCAGCATATTGTAACTTCTGAGGTACATTGCATAGCCATATGCTGTGATAAGTGCAAGAGCAACAGTAACTATACGGGTGATACCCGCAATCTTCTTTTTGCCGTCCTCATCCTTAGCCATTCTTTCGAGTGCCGGAATTGCGACGGTAAGAAGCTGAATAACTATCGAAGCGGTGATGTAGGGCGACACAGAGAGCGCAAACAGCGTTGCCTTGCCGAACGCGTCACCGGACAGTATATTCATGAACTGAAAGATAGAACCGGCTGTATACTGGTTGAACGAATTAAGCACATCGGCGCTTACATACGGGACCGGTATATTGGCTCCCAGGCGATAAAGAAGTAGGATAAGAAGTGTAAAGAGAATCTTTTTACGAAGCTCGGGAACATTCCAAGCATTCTTTATGGTCTGAAACATTCTTACACCTCCTCAGTCTTTCCACCTGCTGCTTCTATCTTTTCCTTAGCACTTGCGGAAAAGATGGTTGCTTTTACGGTGACCTTTTTGGTAAGATCTCCGTTTCCGAGCACCTTAAGCCCGTCAAATTCCTTACGGACAATTTTCTTTTCGAGCAGTGCGTTTAAGTCGATCACCGCACCGTCCTCAAAAGAATTGAGCTCGGACACGTTGACTATTGCGTACTTTGTAGCAAACTTGTTGTGGAAGCCTCTCTTGGGAAGCTTTCTGTAGAGGGGGAGCTGACCGCCCTCAAAACCGGGACGGACACCGCCGCCGGATCTGGCATTCTGACCCTTATGGCCCTTGCCTGCTGTTTTTCCGTTTCCGGAGCCTGTGCCTCTGCCCTTGCGGAAAACAGAGGTGGTGGAACCGGCCGCGGGAGATAACTCATGGAGTTTCATTGTACTGCCTCCTTTATACGTTTTCGACCTTGACAAGGTGTGCGATGACGCGTATCTTGCCTGCCAGCACAGCATCGTCCTTGCAGACAATGCTGTCACCGATCTTTCTAAGGCCTAGCGACTGAGCAGTTGCCAGCTGATCTGCTTTAGCGCGGATGAGGCTCTTGATAAGTGTTACCTTTTTCATGCTTAACCCCTCCTCAGCCCTTAACCTGCTCAACGCTGATGTCACGGGTCTTAGCGACCTCATCAGCGGTACGAAGTGCCTTCAAGCCCTCCATCGTAGCCTTGACCACGTTGGTAGGATTGTTGGAACGCAGGCACTTTGCACGTATATTCTTGATACCGGCCAGCTCGAGAATAGCTCTCACCTTGCCGCCGGCAATGATACCGGTACCGGGGGCAGCGGGTTTGAGCAGAACCTTGCCGGCTCCGTAAACACCCACGACCTCATGAGGTATGGTAGTTCCCTTCAGGGAAACGTGAATCATGTTTTTCTTAGCGTCCTCAATACCCTTGCGGATAGCTTCGGGCACTTCTGCTGCCTTACCGAGTCCGACACCAACGTTGCCGTTACCGTCGCCCACAACCATAATAGCTGCAAAACGAGCGATACGACCGCCCTTGACTGTCTTTGATACACGGTTCAGCGCAACCATAGACTCGCGAAGCTCGTTCTCTTCCTTGGCACGAGGCTCGCGATCCTGTCTGTTGTTTCTGCTGTAAGCCATTTTTTACTCCTTAAATTTGTTCAAAATTGTGATTTGAACAGTGTACAAACCGGAATTCAGTCTTGCGACTCAGAACTTCAGGCCGCCCTCACGAGCACCTGTAGCCAGTTCCGATACACGTCCGTGGTAAAGATAGCCGCCGCGGTCGAAAACGACTTCGGAGATACCCTTTTCAATAGCGCGCTCGGCGATCTTCTTGCCGACGAGCTTTGCTGCTTCTTTATTGCCTGTTGCGCCTTCAAAACCAGCCTCATGGGTGGACGCGCTTACAAGAGTTACGCCCTTGACATCATCAATGATCTGTGCACTGATGTGATCGTTGGAGCGATAAACAGACAGGCGAGGACGGGCTTCTGTACCCGAAATCTTAGCTCTGACTCTCTTATGTCTTTTAAGCCGAGCCGCATTGCTGTCTTTTCTTGAAACCATATCATTCCACTCCTTTCAATTATTTACCGGTCTTGCCGACTTTACGGCGAATGACCTCATCGTTGTACTTGACGCCCTTGCCATGGTAAGGCTCGGGAGGTCTTTTACTTCTGATAGTAGCTGCGGTCTGACCGACAAGCTGCTTGTCAATACCCTTGATGATGATTGTGGGTGTAGCCATCTTGTCAGGCACCTCAAACTTAATACCCTCAGGGGCTTTGATACAGTACTTTTCCTGAGGCTGTCCGTTAGCTTCAAGCGAGTAGCCGAGATAAAGCTGCAGGGTCTGTCCCTGAAGAACTACCTTGTAACCAACACCGACGATCTCCAACGTCTTTGAGAAGCCCGTGGTAACACCAACTACCATGTTGTGGATCAGTGCGCGGGTAAGGCCGTGCAGACTCTTATCGGCCTTATCATCGGTCGGACGGGAAACGATAATTTCATTACCCTCGACCTTAATGGTCATACGGTGGCTGAAGCTCTCGGTAAGGGTTCCCAGAGGGCCCTTAACAGTGACGGTATTGTTGTCACCCAGTGTAACGGTAACACCGGCAGGGATGACAACAGGCATTCTACCTATTCTTGACATATCCTTTCACCTCCCACTTACCAGACGAAGGCAAGGACTTCGCCGCCTATTTTAAGTGCGCGAGCCTGCTTGTCGGTCATGATACCCTTGGAAGTGGAAACGATTGCAATACCCAGGCCGTTCATGACCTTGGGCATATCCTCGTAGCCGGCATAAACTCTCAGACCGGGCTTGGATACGCGGCGGATACCGCGAATAACCTTCTGCTTGCCTGCCTGATACTTAAGGGTAACTCGAATGACTCCCTGCTTGCCGTCCTCGATGATCTGGTAGCTCTTTACGTAGCCCTCGGCAACGAGGATCTTGGCAATGGATTCCTTCATTTTGGATGCCGGAATGTCAACAGTGGGATGCTTAGCGTCATTGGCGTTTCTGATCCGTGTGAGCATATCGGCGATTACATCTGACATTTGCATTGTTTTTTCTCCTTTATGCAAGTTATTATCTTGCTGCCGGAGCTTTTCCGGCGGCATATCGGTGGTTAAACACTGCGGTTTCCTTCCGATAGTAAGGGGTTTTTACCAGCTTGCTTTCTTTACGCCCGGGATCTCGCCCTTATAGGCAAGATTGCGGAAGCATATACGGCAAATACCGTATCTGCGCATATAAGCATGGGGACGGCCGCAGATTTTGCAGCGATTGTACTCACGTGTGGAGAATTTCGGCTCCTTCTGCTGCTTGAGTATCATTGACTTTTTTGCCATTTCTCTGTCCCTCCTCTTAGTTTGCGAAGGGAGCGCCCATGAGCTTGAGCAGCTCCTTAGCTTCTTCATCGGTGCGTGCGGTAGTGACGAAGCAAATATCCATACCGCGGATCTTTTCGACCTTGTCGTACTCGATCTCAGGGAATATCAACTGCTCCTTCAGGCCGAGAGCATAGTTGCCTCTGCCGTCGAAGGCGTTGGGGTTGATACCCTTGAAGTCACGGACACGAGGAAGTGCAAAGTTAAAAAGTCTGTCCATGAACTCATACATTCTTTCGCCGCGCAGTGTAACCTTTGCGCCGATCTTCATGCCCTCACGGACTTTGAAGTTAGCAACCGACTTCTTCGCGTAAGTAGGCACTGCCTTCTGTCCGGAGATGATCGCCAGGTCCTTCAGCACGCTGTCGATGACCTTAGCGTTGTCCTTTGCGTCACCGCAGCCGACATTGATAACTATCTTGTCGAACTTCGGAATCTGCATGGGGCTTTTGTATTCATACTTTTTCATAAGGGCGGGAGCGACCTCGGCCTTATAGAAATCACCAAGTCTTGCCATCGTTTACCCTCCCTTAAATTTCCGGGTAACCGCACTTTTTGTGGGCGGCTACGCGAACCTTTTTGCCTTTTTCATCAACCTTGTGGCTGACTCTGGCGGCCTTACCGCACTTAGGGCAGACGATAGCGACCTTGCAGGCGTAAATTGCGCCCTCTGTGTCAACAATACCGCCGGTCTCGCCCTGCTTGCGGGGCTTTACATGCTTGTGAACGGTGTTAACGCCCTCAACAATGACCTTGTCCTCCTTGGGAGAGACCGCGATCACCTTGTGAACCTTGAGCGCGCCGTTCTGATCCTTCTTTTCCTCGTACTTACCGGTAAGAAGAACCACTTTGTCACCAGTTTTGATATTCATGATGTTTCTTCCTCCTTAAAGCACTTCGGGAGCCAGAGAAAGAATCTTAAGATAATTCTTCTCACGAAGCTCTCTTGCCACCGGCCCGAATATACGTGTTCCGGTAGGATTCTGGTCTTCCTTTATGATTACCGCGGAGTTTTCGTCAAACTTGATGTAAGAACCGTCGGCACGCTTGATACCGTGTCTGCTTCTCACAATAACAGCTTTGACTACCTGACCCTTTTTCACCACGCCGCCGGGTGCTGCCTTCTTAACGGTAGCGACCACGACATCACCGATGTTAGCGTAACGGCGGTCTGTACCACCGAGGACGCGAATACACATCAGCTCTTTTGCACCGGTGTTATCGGCAACCTTCATCATTGACTGCTGCTGTATCACTTGTGTTTTCCTCCTGATTCAATACGATATTGACGTATCTACTTTGTGTGTGGATTGATTATTTAGCTTTTTCGATGATCCTGACAACACGCCATCTTTTTGTTTTGGACAGCGGTCTTGTTTCCATGATCTCGACCTTATCGCCGATGCCGCATGCGTTCTCTTCGTCATTGGCATGGACTTTAAGTGTACGCTTGATGATTTTGCCGTAAATGGGGTGTCTTACGTTATCTTCGATAGCGACAGTAACCGTCTTATCCATCTTGTCGCTGGAAACGATACCAACACGGGTCTTTCTGAGATTTCTTTCTTCCATGACCTGTCCTCCTTATGCGTCCTTCTTTTCAGAAAGGATGGTCATTACGCGCGCGATGTCACGCTTGACCTCGGGAATACGATTTGTGTTTTCAAGCTGATTGATCGCAAGCTGGAAACGGAGGTTGAAAAGCTCAGTCTTGAGTTCCTTGAGCTTGGTGTTGAGTTCATCAACTGATAATGCTCTTATTTCATTGATTTTCACAGCTTTATGCCTCCTGTTCCTTTATTATGAACTTGGTCTTAATAGGCAGCTTGTGTCCGGCAAGACGCATAGCCTCGCGGGCCACCGCCTCATCCACACCGTCCATTTCAAACAGCACTCTGCCCGGCTTAACCACGGCAACCCAGTATTCAGGAGAACCTTTACCGGAACCCATTCGGGTTTCAGCAGGCTTCTCGGTGATGGGCTTGTCGGGGAATATTTTGATCCAGACGTTACCGCCACGCTTGATGTAACGTGTCATAGCGATACGTGCTGCTTCGATCTGATTGCTGGTAATCCAGGCCGGCTCCAGAGCCACAAGGCCGAAACGACCATTGCTCAGGGTGTTGCCGCGCATGGCCTTACCCTTAAGTCTGCCGCGCTGTACGCGACGGAACTTAACTCTTTTAGGCATTAACATTTTATTTCTTGCCTCCTTCTCTGGGAGCTCTGTCGGAACGTGCCGCACCGTCACGCGGAGGTCTGCGATCACCGCGGTTATCTCTGCGATCACCGCCGCGGTTGTCTCTGCGGTCTCTGCGGTCGCGGTTGTCTCTGGGGGTGTAGCCCTGTCTGTTCACATCGTTGAGAACCTCACCGATGTAGATCCAGACCTTGATGCCGATCTTACCGTATGTGGTATTGGCCTCCCAGAAGCCGTAGTCGATATCGGCTCTCAGCGTCTGCAGCGGGATGGTCCCCTCATGGTAATGCTCGGTACGGGCTATCTCAGCGCCGCCAAGACGTCCGCCACAGGATATTTTGATACCCTTAGCGCCAAGACGCATGGTGTTGCGGATAGCCATTTTCATAGCGCGGCGGAAAGAGATACGGCGCTCGAGCTGAGAAGCGATGTTCTCTGCCACCAGCTGTGCATTCAGGTCAGGCTGTCTTACCTCGACGATGTCGAGTCTGACTTCCTTGCCCAGCATGTTCTTAAGAATTTCCTTGTACTTTTCCTTCTCAGCGCCGCCGTGACCGATGATCATGCCGGGCTTCGCGCAGTGAACGGTGATCTTGACCAGCTTGGAAGTACGCTCGATCTCGATCTTGGGAACACCTGCGTTCTTGAAGGTTTCCTTGAGGAATTTTCTGATGTTGTAATCGGAAACAATGGTATCGCCGAATTCTTTATCCTCGACAAACCATCTGGAGTTCCAATTCTTGATTACGCCCACACGGAGTCCGTGGGGATTAACTTTCTGTCCCATTCAGCTTTACCCTCCTTATGCTCTTTCCTTAACAGCTATTGTCACATGGCAGGTCCGTCTGAGGATCCTGTCTGCGCTTCCCTTTGCACGGGGACTTGTACGCTTGCTGTACTTCATATGCCCCTGGCAGACGAAGCATTCGGAGATATAGAGCTTTGATGTGTCCATATGATAATTGTGTTCAGCGTTTGCGACAGCGCTTCCCAGCAGCTTGACCAGGTAGGGCGACGAACCCTTAGGAGTGTTCTTAAGGATCGCCATGGCGACACCCGCGTCCTTACCTCTTATGAGGTCGAGAACGAACTTGACCTTGCGCGGGGAAAGTCTGGCATCACGAAGATGTGCTTTTGCTTCCATTTTGATGTTTTCCTCCCTTTGCATTATTTACCGGTGTTGGATGTCTTGGAACCGGAGTGGCCTTTAAAGGTACGCGTAGGCGCGAACTCGCCCAGCTTGTGACCAACCATATCCTCTGTCACATAGACGGGAACGTGCTTCTTACCATCGTGAACTGCGATCGTATGACCGACGAATTCAGGGAATATGGTAGATGCGCGGGACCAGGTTTTGAGAACTTTCTTCTCGTTCTTTTCATTCATGGCGCAAATACGGGCGTAGAGCTTGGCTTCTACGAAAGGCGCCTTTTTAAGACTTCTGCTCATTCTACATTCCCTCCTTATTTAGCGTTTCTGCGTTTCACGATGAATTTGTTGGTTCTTGCCTTCTTGTTTCTGGTCTTATAACCGAGAGCAGGCTTACCCCAAGGAGTCAGAGGGCCGGGATGACCGACAGGTGACTTACCTTCACCACCACCGTGAGGGTGATCGCAGGGGTTCATAACAGAACCGCGGACGGTAGGACGTATGCCCTTGTGACGTGTCTTACCGGCTTTACCGACCTTAACCGTGTCGTGCTCGATGTTGCCGACCTGGCCGATAGTTGCCTTGCAGTCCAGACGGACTATTCTCACCTCACCGGAAGGCAGTCTGACCTGAGCGGAACCGTTTTCCTTAGCGATAAGCTGAGCGAAAACGCCTGCCGCACGGACCAGCTGAGCGCCCTTGCCGGGATAAAGCTCGATGTTGTGTATCATAGTACCGACAGGAATGTTGGCCACAGGAAGTGTGTTGCCGGGTTTGATGTCGGCATCCGCACCGGAGTAAACCTTGTCACCGTCAGTCAGGCCCAAAGGAGCGATGATATAGCTTCTGTCGCCGGCTTCATTCTCAAGCAGAGCGATGTAAGCAGAGCGGTTGGGGTCGTACTCGACACCGATAACAGTTGCGGGAGAAGTATTCTGACGCTTGTAATCGATGATTCTGTACTTGATCTTGTTGCCGCCGCCTCTGTGACGGACGGTGATGCGACCGTAGCTGTTACGGCCGGCGTGCTTTTTCTTGATGACAGTCAGAGACTTTTCGGGAGTGAACTTGGTGATCTCCTCGAAGGTCGGGACAGTCATGTTTCTTCTTGCCGGGGTAGTCGGCTTATACTTAATTGTAGGCATTCTGCTTCAACCTCCCCTATCAGTTCATACCTTCGAAGAACTCGATAGTGTTAGACTCGACAGTGAGCGTAACAATCGCTTTCTTCCAGGCAGAGGTGTAACCCTCATGAACGCCCATCTTCTTGGGCTTGCGCTTCATGTTGACGACGTTGACATCCTTGACCTGCACGTTGAACAGCTCCTCAACAGCGGCTGCGATCTCGGGCTTTGTGGCTTTTCTGTCAACCTTAAAGACGTACTTTTTGCAGATGGGAGCGGGAGCAAGCGGCTCGCGCACGGTCTTTCCGGCCTTCTCGGCGCGGGCAACCTTATTCTTATATCTGTCGGATTTCATTACGTCCTTGGGGTCTTTGCGTATCTTGTTTCTCTCGCCGGACATTTGAGCGAAGCTCTCCTCGGAAATAACGGGAGCAATGATAATGTCCTGTGCCATTCTACTCATTACGCATATACCTCCTCAAGCATTTTGACCGCTTCCTTGGCAATGATGAACTTGTCAGCATTGAGGATATCATACACGTTAATGGTGTTGTAAAGTGCGGTCTGTACGCCGGCAATGTTAGCGCAGGACTTGATAACCTTTGCGTCAACAGCAGGCAGTACTATGAGAGCCTTTCTGTCGGAGCCGACAGCACCCAGCATGTTGACCATGGTCTTGGTGCTGTAGTTGTCGCACTTGATCTCGTCGATAACAATGAGATCGCCGGCAGCAACCTTGGCAGACAGTGCGCTGTAAAGCGCCACTCTCTTTGTCTTTTTATTCATGCCGGTGCGGTAGCTTCTGGGCTTAGGGCCGAGAGCGATACCGCCGTGTGTCCACTGAGGCGAACGAGTGGAACCCTGACGGGCTCTGCCGGTCCCCTTCTGTCTCCAGGGCTTCTTACCACCGCCGGATACCTCACCGCGGGTGAGTGTGGACTGAGTTCCCTGTCTCTGATTGAGCAGGTAAGCTCTTACTGCGGCATGGAGAACTGCTTCATTCACATCCGCGCCGAAGATAACATCGGACAGCGTGATTTCACCGACATTGTTGCCGGCCATGTCCATTACTTTTACGTTTGGCATTGTTCTTCCTCCTTACCGCGTTATGCTTTGACCGAGTCGCGTATGAACACTATGCCGTCCTTGGCGCCGGGAATGGCACCCTTGATGGCAATGAGGTTGTTCTCAGCGTCGATCTTAACGACCTTAAGATTGAGTATCGTAACCTGTTCGTTACCGTACTGTCCGGCCATCTTCTTGTTTTTGAAAATACGTGAAGGGCTGGAGTTAGCACCCATGGAACCGGGCTGACGGTGTACAGGGCCGACACCGTGGGTCATTCTCAGCTTATGGCAGTTCCAACGCTTGACAACACCGGAATATCCGTGGCCTTTTGTAATCCCGGTAACGTCGACCTTGTCGCCGGAGGCGAAGGTATCGACAGAGATTGTGTCGCCCACGTTGTAGCCGGAGCAGTCGTCAAGACGGAACTCCTTAAGATGCTTCTTCACAGCGACGCCCGCCGCAGTGAAATGACCGATTTCGGGCTTGTTAAGGTGCTTTTCCTTAACGTCCATAAACCCAAGCTGAAGCGCATCGTAACCTTCCTTATCGGAGGTCTTTTTCTGTGCAACCACGCACGGACCCGCTTCGATGACAGTTACCGGAATGACATTACCCTTCTCGTCGAAGATCTGAGTCATTCCCAGCTTCTTGCCGATGATTGCTTTTTTCATTTTTTCTCCTGTAGGTTATTGGTTGACGCTTTGGATTTCCCTTGCGGGTTACGCCAACATGACCGACAATGCCGCCTCGCGGCGATTGGGGTGTTTTGCACGAGTTTTTTCGGGAACGCTTGATATTATAATTTGATCTCGATTTCCACTCCTGCGGGAAGTTCAATGTTCATCAGGTCCTCGACCAGCTTCTTTGAGGGTCTGATGATGTCAATCAGTCTTTTGTGAGTGCGATATTCGAACTGCTCACGGCTGTCCTTGTACTTGTGCACCGCACGGAGAATAGTGATTATCTCCTTGTCGGTGGGAAGCGGAACAGGACCGGAAACAGTAGCACCCTGTCTTTTGGCGACCTCGACGATTTTCTGCGCCGCGGTATCGATCAGCGTGTGATCGTAGCTCTTAAGACGGATTCTGATTTTTTCATTGGCTGCCATTTTTGTGCCTCCTTCTTTGAATTTGTCATTCCCAGCCTTATAATTAATGAAGCTTTGTGGGGAATGCGTTTTGGGAAGTGGCGCAAATTCGTTTCAACACGCCGCCGTGTGTTTCTTTCTCTTGCCTATAAAAAGCCGAATTTGCTCACGCTCAGCATTGCGTAGCAGAATTCGGATTAGCAAGGCTCCGGCGGTCCCGGGATAGCGGGTTGACTGCCCCGGTGCTACTCAGAATTATTGCCGCCCGATTTTCGGACATACTCCGTGGAAATTACCTGCCTTGGCAGCAACCTTCCACTTCTTCGCATATCAAGCTTAAACATTATATCACAATACAATTCATAATTCAAGGGAGTTTGAGGATTTTTCACCTTTAATTGTGTAGATTTTTGCATATCGCCTGCCTATATTTTTGTAAATAATGCACAATTCCAATTTTTTTCGCCCGTATATCAAATTATTTGTCCACACACCGGATGTGTTTACAGTTTGTTAACATTTTAGCGTTATAATTATTGTGATAAATTATAATTAATGAGGTATTATTATGCACCCTCAGGCAAACAAGCTTAAAGTATACCTTTATTCATCACTTTCACTGTCCGGCATTTCTGCCATTCTGTACATTCTGTGCTTTGTTATGTCGTTCGACAGAACGGTTAATTATTTTTCCGCCTCACCGCTGATCTATATTACCCGTACCCTGCTGGCCCTAAGCATAGCATGGACTGCGTCGTTGCTGATCTTAATACCGCGGGACGGACTTATCTCAACGGCTCCGGCTTACCGTTCGTTCAGTGCAAAATTCGCATACGTATTGACCGCGGCATTTATCTTTTCAACCTTTCTTCACATCAGGCTTATCACAGCCTCCATCACCTCGCTGCTCGGCAGTGTGGCCGGAGCTTTGGTAGCAGCATATACCGGCATGACAGCAATATATCCCGATTCAAAAAAAGCCGTCAGATCACTGCTCGGCTACGCGCCTATTGTGTGGGCGTTCCTGTCAATTATCGACGCTTATTTCAACACATATGTAACCATGAACAGCCCTATGAAGCTGCTTCTGGTGTTCAGCATGATATTTCTGATGCTGTTCCAGATTCAAGAGGAGGGCTATTCGGTAGATCGCGGCAGGCCGCGAATGTATGCCGTGTTCGGATTGCTCAGCGTAATGATGTCCCTGGCATTTTCACTGTCATACTTCATCTGCACGCTGACCGGAATATATAAGATTCCTGAGTTTATGCCCACTGCCATCGGTTCGCTGGCATATGCAGTCTACACCGTTGGCCGGCTGTTCGATATGCTGTCCGTAAGTGAGACGAATATAGTAGCAGAGAACGACACCGACACCACGGAAAATCAGGACGAATAACCCCATATATTAAATAAGGTAGGTATTTTTCATGTCCGCCAATCAGAGAATACAGTGGCTTCACCGTAAAATAACCGAAATGAGCTATCCAAATGCCAAACGCTTGGCAGAACGCTTCGGTATCTCACATCGCCAGGCGCAGCGCGATGTTGAGTTTCTGCAGCTTCGGATGGGTGCCCCGCTGGCATACGATTTCAAACGCCGCGGTTATTATTACACAGAGGAGTTTTCATTGCCGATTGCCGTCACAACGGCTAACAGCGAAGAATATAACGGTGTTGTGGCAACCGCTCCCGACCTTGACTCCGAGCCGCAGGCTGACAGTACCGTAATACAGCTCCAGCTTCCCTACTCCGCCCAAATAAAGGTTGCCGACCGACTGACCGCGGTAGAGATGGGAGGATACATAACCGAACGCATATCAGACAACGTCTATCGTTGCGAGTTTCACAGCATTGAGAAGTTCATGAGTGTGATAATGTCGCTTGAAGCAGATATAACAGTTCTCTCTCCTGACTGGCTGCGTGCGCGGCTTGTCCGTGCGGCTGAACGTATAATACGAAACAATTCCGTCATTTGATGAAATTTTTTGACTTTTTTCAAAAAAACTATTGACAACCCGGCAGAAATGTGGTATGATTCTGCTGTTATCCAAAGACAGCAGGTTCCCGTAAAGGCCGCAAGCTCTCCTGCCGAGGATGTATAATAGCATATTTCACGTGTAAGCGTGGCTGTTATCCTTCTCTTGGGACTTTGCGTCTTCCGGGAGAAGGATATTTTATTTCCGTATTTCACATTGGGAGGTGAAACACAATGCCTAGTAATGCAATTCTTGAGCAGAAGAAACAGATCGTTGCGGATCTCGCAGAAAAAATAAAAGCGTCCCCTGCCGGCGTTCTGGTCAATTATCAGGGAATTACCGTGGCTGATGACACCGCAATGCGTAAGGCTCTGCGTGAAGCAGGCGTAACTTACGTCGTTATGAAGAACTCTCTCACAGGCCGCGCCTGCGAGCAGGTCGGATACGGCGCCATCAAAGAGCATCTGGAAGGCATGACCGCTATCGCAATCAGCGCTCACGACCCCGTGGCTCCCGCCAAGATACTCAAGCCCTACACCGAAAAGATCGATTCCTTCAAAATTCTTGCCGGATACCTGGAAGGTCAGGTCATCGACGACAAGACAGTAATCGCACTGGCTGACATTCCTTCGAGAGAAGTTTTGGTCGCCAAATTCCTGGGAAGCATTCAGTCCCCGCTGTACAAGCTGGCCTACGCTCTGCAGGCAGTTGTCGACAAAAACGGAGACAGCACCGAGGAAGCCGCACCGGCAGAGGCTTGATCTGCCGAAAATCACCATGTGCGGCTGACTTGTCCGCATAAACATTTAATTTATTATTCGGAGGTAACTAAAAATGGCATCTGAAAAAATTACCGCTATAGTTGAGGCTGTTAAGGGCCTGTCCATTCTGGAGCTTTCTGAGCTCGTAAAGGCAGTTGAAGAGGAGTTCGGTGTTTCCGCTGCTGCTCCTGTTGGCGTTGTTGCCGGTGCTGCTGCCGCCGCTCCCGCCGCTGAGGAAAAGACCGAGTTTGACGTTATCCTTGCTTCCTTCGGCGCAAGCAAGCTGAACGTTATCAAGGTCGTTCGTGAGATCACTGGTCTGGGTCTTAAGGACGCTAAGGAACTGGTTGAGGGCGCTCCCAAGGCCATCAAGGAAGGCGTTTCCAAGGAAGAGGCTGAAACCCTTAAGAATCAGCTCACCGAGGCTGGCGCTACCGTCGAAATCAAGTAATTTCGATCCCGGTTTAAAAATCCTGTCTGTACAGGAAGCCGGCCCCGCAATGGTGCCGGCTTCTTTGTTTATCCGAACAATTGCCGACAAAACTCTCGAGTAAACTGCTCCTTGCGCCCGAAATCCATTGCATCGGAATATATTTCTTCTATACGGAAATGATATTCCTTAACAGCTGACAGTGAGTCAATAGCACCCGACAGCATACTGTCATAGCAACGCCCTGCGTGCGTTGCTTCGTTTACGGCATCATCCGGCGCTGGCCGATTTAATGCAGACATTTCTATCGGGAAACACGACCGCCCTGCATCGCCGTCGCACACAACAACCGCCATACGGTCACGGTTCAGCATAACACCGTCTATACGTTCGGGATCTACAGGATCGCGCGAAACAGTAATGTCAAGCCTGCGCAGATGTGCCTGTTCAATAAAACGGTCGAGCAGCAGATGTGCCGTCATAAAGTTATCCCTGACCGTGTACAGGGTTGCGGCATCACTGATAAAGCGCTCGGACGATGCCTGCCCCGACATTCCCACTGCATTTAGTATTACGGTATTCATACAGAATCCGTCCCCGGGTTCCACCCCAGCAAGCATTGACAACGCATACTGCTCAAGTGCCGTATCATCGACCAAGCCTCTCCCTATTGTACGAATTATTCCGCACATGTCAAGACAACCGGAGAGCCAGCCGTAGGCCTGCTTCCACGCCAGCTTTTTCAGTCGTTCAAGCTCAGCAAGCTCTCCGTTGTATCCGCGCAGCTTATCTGCGTTCCAGAAGTCTCCAAGATTTATCAGCTGTTCGACAACACCCGGGCGTGCCGGTTCCCATGCATGCGGAGGCGTGCCGTCAATAACGGCAATGCTATCCCCTGCCCGCTCAAGAATTATTCCGTCGAGCGACGAAGGGTCTGACGAGCAATAATAGCGCCGGCACTCCCAACCATGAGACGCAGCACAATGCTCGACATCACGCATAAACCGGCTTTTTCCGGTCCCCGGTCCACCTTTAATTATATATATACGTCCGGCTCTACCGAACACCTCCGGGTAGTAATTTGCAAATCCCCTCCCGCTGTTGGAGGCAGCAAAATAGCCGTCCACGATCATATAAGCTCTCCCCTCACATCACAAAATAATAAAACCGGAAGCTGTAACTTCCGGTTTTTTGTTTTGGTAACTTACTTTTGCACGATCTTTATGTTTGCCGGCTTTATGCCTGCCTGTTCGTAAACTATCTCATTGATGACAGCGATGTCACTCGGCGTCAGCTTGTCGGCTTTTACAACAACATTGATCGTACCCGAGCTTATGACCGCTACACACTGCTCAAATCCCTTGGCGACAACCAATGTCTCAATGTTGGACTCCGCCTCCATGTCCTTGGCAATCTTGCTTATGTCAGCAAGCGCCTGGGTTTTGGCAGCTTCATCTGACTTAGCACTGTCCACAACCGACTGCAGCACCTCAAGTGCTTCATCACGTGCACGCGCCCGGCTTACCTGCGCGGAAGAAAAATAGCTGTCTGCCGTAGCGGATGCCTTGGTGTCCGTTGCCGCCGCAGGGGTCGTGACCGCGCCTCCGGAACTCATGCCTGCACTTGCGTCATAGTCCTTGAAGCCGGCGTTCTGGTTGGCAAATATGATCCAATTCAACGCCACTGCAACTCCGATCAGCAGAACAACGCCCGCAATAATCAGATTGCGCTTTCCCACACGCTCCACAAACCGCTTTGCCGGTGAACTCTCCTGCTCGTAAACCATCTCAATACCTCCCGATGTTTTTGTTTTTGTTGTGTTACATTATATTTAACGTTGACCGACGATATGACTTGTCATGTGCCGGTTACGTAAATTTTATTTGAACCTATATTATATGCTGCGCTGAGCAGCAGTGTCAGCTTTCTGACCACCTCCGGATCCTCCCCTCCGCGGCAGACCACCCCGATACCGCAGATATGCGGCAGCTTCTCTGTCAGATACACGGTCTTTTCGGAGCTTCCATTGCCAACCGTAACATACTTTATCTGAAGCTGACCACCGCCTGCATCGTATTCCGAGCGTGTGTCAGCAGCGTATACGTATTCATAGCCACAGTCAAAGCTGACTGCCACCGTAACATCCGATACCCCGTCAACCTGCTCACACAGCTCTGCGATCTCGCGGCGCAGCTGCTTTGAATAGCTGTCAAGCGCCTGGCTCTGACCGGTCTGAACAACCGTGCCGGACGATGTCCGGTCAGATGATCCGACCCTGCCACCCAAGCTGAGCAATAATATGCCGCACAACGCCAGCACTCCAAGCAAAATCAGTTTTTTGTCGCGCCACCATGGTTTCTTGTCCATAATCACACCTGCCTATCCGGTTACTGTACAGCGGCAATCAAACAGCCCGCTGATGTATTTTTCAATCTCATACGGGTCGCGTAGCAATGCGCCGCCCGACAAGATCACCGTAACGCTGTCCACACACAGCTCGCCCTGTCTCTCGCCAGTCATCACCCTGACGTGGCACTGTTCCTCAGGAATGTCAAAATGCTGACATATATGCTCCGCGAGCGCTTCCGAAATACTGTCAGCACCGAAGCTCATAAGATAATCTTTGTATTGCTGTTCATATTGCTGTTCCGTACTCTCATTGTTCCATAACAGTTCAATTCCGTCTTCCAAATTACCGAGCCAGCCCAGAAATTCGCCAACCGGAGCAATGAGAACGCACAGCACACACAGCGCACCGATAAAGCAAACCGCTTTTTTCAGGCCATCACCCTCGCCCGCCGGCGCCAGCGCCCCAATGACCCCGACAACCACGGCTGCCGCAATAACACTCAAAAGATATCCGCTCATCACGCCACCCATGCCGCCGACGTGCGCGTCAGTAGCGTCAAAGAAAAAATGAACATGACCGAGCAGGCGCATATCACCGCCATCAGATATCCGTAAACGCCGGTCAGCTCGCCGAGAATGGTTGCCTCCTCAGCGCAGCCGAGCAGTCTTGCCGCAGTCCCGGATGCCATAAGCGCCAGCCGTGTCAGCAGCACAGATATCAACGTCGGGAGTAAAAGCAGTAATAATATGACAATTCCCACAACCCCCACGCTGACCCGTATATACTTTATGCTGCCTGCCACGGTTTTAAGACTCTCGCCCAGCGCGCCGCCGACTACCGGAATAAAGCTACCAGCCATGAATTTGGCCGTCCGCGCACCAAGACTGTCGCCGGCCGCGGCCAGCGTCGACTGCGCCGACAGCACCGTTATCAACAGCATCATAATAAAACTGATAATAAACGTATAGCATTTTTTTATGGCTGGTG
>URHI01000005.1 GCA_900547565.1 uncultured Eubacteriales bacterium
CAGCTCTGTTATACTACCACTTTTATTTTAAATTGTCAAGCCGTTTTTTGAAAAAAGTCGAAAAATCCACAAAAAAGTCTTATATTGCAGAGTAAAAAGGCTTGTTAATGCTGAAAACCCTAATTATTCCATTAAAGCGCACGTGCGGGCATTCTGCTGATAATAACACCGGCAAGGCAAGCACAAAACAACTGCTGTGCAAAATCCCTGCCGGTAATCTGCTGTTATGCCGGTTGGTCCGGTAATCGCGTTATTTTTTCAACATTTCGGTCACTATGCGCCACAGTCTACCGTAGCTTGCCAGATCAAGCCGCTCGTCCGGTGTGTGAATATTCTGCGCATCGGCGCCAATGGATATCATATCCATGTCTGGCAAGCGGGATTTGATCACTCCGCACTCAAGGCCGGCATGTATCGCCACCACCTGAGGCTCTCTGCCCAACACACGACGCGCAACTTCTATATATTTGTCCCTGAGCGGTGATTGCCTTGCATATTCCCAGCCCGGATAACGGCTGTAATGCTCCGCAGATGCTCCGCACAGCTCAGAAACGGCATCAAGATAATCTATCGACGCTTCAATCAAATGTTCCTTTGGGGATCTGCTCGAGAATATCAGTTCCACAACATCATTTGATGTTCTTATGATACCGAGGTTTCGTGAAAACTCGGCAAGCCCCGGAATCTCGCTGCTCATGCGTATAACACCGTTCTCCACCGTACCGACTGCCTCGGCAACAAGCCGTGTGCTGGCGCAGTTCATCATATATTCAGGCTTATCTACCCGTTCGCAGGTCAACGTGAATCCGGCATCATCGGCAACAAGCTCGCTTCTGATTTTTTCGGCAAATATTGTAGCACGCGCTTTCATTCTCTCGCTGTCGGAGCAGGTGATAACAGCTTCACACTCACGAGGAATGGCATTGTCCATAAGTCCGCCGTTCAAGCTTATCAGATTATAATCGGCATCACGGCGCAATGAAAGCAGCAAACGGCCCATAAGTTTATTTGCATTGGCGCGACCCAACGTAATGTCCGCACCGGAATGACCGCCCATAAGGCCGGATATGTGGATAGAAAGCGCCTCGCCGGCCGCCTCGACAAATTCAACCGGCAGCTTTATATCAGTCCGGCAGCCTCCGGCACAGCCTACTACCGCCATGCCCTCATCATCGCTGTCCATATTTATCATTCGGCGTGCCGAAATACGGCTGTAATCAAAGCCTGTCGCCCCGACAAGCCCCACTTCCTCTGAGGCAGTGAACAGGCACTCAAGCGCCGGGCACTGATCTGCCGCACCGTCAAGCAGTGCCAGCATAAGTGCTACAGCCGTGCCGTTATCAGCACCCAATGTAGTGCCGCGTGCATGCAACCAGCCGTCCTCGACGTAAAGATCGAGCGGCTGTGTTTTGAAATCATGCTGTACATTGGAATTTTTTTCGCAAACCATGTCGGTGTGCCCCTGAATGAGCATTGCAGGTTCGTCTTCATATCCCGGAGTTGCCGGCTTTTTGATCAGAACATTGTTCAGCTCGTCACGATAGCAGTCCAAACCGCGCGCCTGCGCAAAGCTGACCAGTGCGTCGGCAACGCCGGCCTCGTTGTGCGAGCCACGCGGTATAGCCGACAGCTCCTCGAAAAAGTGAAACAGACATTCCGGTTCATAGCCGTTGATAATGTAATCCTTCATATATTAATTCCCTCCTCCGTAGCACCTCACAGGATGTTACGGTCTGAAAAATCACTGACAGTTGCGCCGCATCATCCCTCGGAGTTATCCGACAGCTGCGACAGCGACCTACCCATTCCAAGCACCACACAGCTAACCGGGTCATTGGCAACGGTGGCGCGTATTCCTGTTACATCGGCAAGCAAACGGTCAAGCCCGGCAAGCAGGCTTCCGCCTCCGGTCATTGTTATGCCGTTGTTAATAATGTCGGGGATAAGCTCAGGCGGTGTCTTTTCGACTACCCGGCAAATCGCCTCGATAATTTCCGATATCGGATCCTTCATGGCCTCAAGCATTTCGCGCGAGCTGATGGTAATTTCCTTTGGCAGTCCCTCACTCATGCAACGGCCTCTGACCTTCATGGTCTTGATATTTTTATGCTCATACACGGCACCGATACGGATCTTGATCTGCTCCGCCGTGCGCTCGCCTATGTATACACGGTATTTGTTTTTAACGTGGCGCACAATGGCTTCGTCGAACTGATCGCCCGCCACGCGCACCGACTCGGACACAACAATTCCGCCCAGTGACACGACCGCCACATCAGTGGTTCCGCCACCGATATCAACAACGAGGTGTCCTTCCGGAGCATTGACCCGCAACCCGGCACCTATCGCTGCCGCCAGCGGTTCCGCAATCAGCTGAACCGATCTCGCACCGGCTTCAAGCGCGGCATCCATGACCGCCCGGCGCTCAACATCCGACACGCTGCCGGGAATACATATCATAACGCGCGGCCGAAAAAACATGTCCCCGCACGCGGACTTGATGAAATACTGAAGCATGCGCAGTGTCACTTCATACTGTGCCACCACTCCGTTTTTCAGCGGACGGATAGTCTTTATGTGCTCAGGCGTTCGTCCCATCATTGCCTGCGCATCCTGACCGACCTTGATGATTTTGTCTGCGGCGGTATCTATGGCCACCACCGACGGCTCGTTGAGAACTATTCCGCGCCCCTCCACGTATACAAGCACCGTAGCGGTACCCAGGTCTATTGCTATGTCACGACTTCCGAAGCGCTCGGACAGATTTTTGAAAACGCCCACACGGTGCTCCTTTCTCTGAATTGCTCTGCGATATTATTATACAATATATCCAGAAAAAAATCAACACGTTTTTATATTAAGATAATACCGCGACATATTGTACAGCAACAAAAGGCGTTTTATGTCGCAGTGCGGCATACTGCCGCAACGCACACACCGATCACCTCGGCTGCTCCCGCACCTATAAGCAATGACGCGCAGGCACTCATCGTCGCGCCGGTCGTAATTACATCGTCAACCAGCACCACCGTACGGCCGCTAACATCTACACTGCCGTCAAATACAACCGCGTGCCCGGCATTCCACACACGCGCCGAATATCCAAGTGTTTTCTGGCTTTTCGACGCGGTGAACCGCCTTCGCGTCAGCGGGCGGCAGAATTCAGAGCCCATCCGTGCCGCTAGGCACTTTGCCAGCTGTTCGGCCTGATCGAATCCGTTTTCACGGCGTGCGCGGCGGGAGCGCGGGCAGAATGTTATCAGCGCACCGTCATTTATCTCGTGCCGCAGTGCCGGGGTCAGCTGTGCGGCGAGAAAATCAAAGCAATCCCGGTTACACTGCGTTTTGTTGCAGTTGACAATACGATTGATACAACCATTGGCCATCGAAGGGTCGTAACCGGCCAGGCGTATCACGCAGCCAACGCCCACGTCCGCCAGCACAGGAGCAACGCAGCGACAGTCCAGCATGGGGCGTCCGCATACAGGACAGATATCCAGCTTAGCGCGCTCAAACTGACCGCGGCAGCTGTTGCACAGTACCGCCTCGCCGCCTGTCGCATCGTAAGGCAAAAGATTGCCGCAAGATACACAGTATGGCGGAAAAAGCAGGCGGCTTATCAGGCTTCGTCGGCTTGATTTATGTGTGTTGCTCATGGAATTATTCATATTTCTGCCCGAATTATCGTTGCAAGCCAACATATCCGGGCCTGTCCCACGCTTTGCGCTCACCTTATGTCCCCCTCTTTCCTAAGCATAGCGCAAAGCCCGGTATACCGCATGGCTGTCCGGTTGTTTTCAACCATACTGCGGACAATGTCCTCACGCCCCACGATAATTACCATACGCTGTGCTCGCGTCACCGCCGTATACAGCAGGTTGCGGGTGAGCAACAGCTGCGCTGCGCCGCAGGCAGGGATTATGACTATCGGATATTCACTTCCCTGACTTTTATGTACCGTGACCGCATATGCGTGCTCAAGATCCTCAAGCAGTGAAAAATCATACATCACGCGGCGATCGTCAAACATTATCTCAAAGCAGGACGACTCGCGGTTTATTGCTTCAATTGTACCGATATCGCCGTTGAAAACGCCCATACCGTCACTGTCCGGGCGTTCCCACGCAAGCTCATAGTTGTTGCGCACCTGCATGACTCGGTCGCCGACCCGAAAGTGTGTCTGCCTGAATTGGTACTCGCTTTTGCCGGGTGCGGGGGGATTAAGCGCGTTCTGCAGTATCACATTGAGATTTTCGGTGCCTGCCTCGCCTCGGCGTGACGGGGATATTACCTGTATGCTGTTAACAGTGTCAGGGCCATAGGTACGAGGCAGACGGTTGCGGTATAGATCGGCCACAGTAGCGGCTATCTCGACATCTGTCCGACGCGGCAGGAAAAAGAAATCATTGTTCTTGACACCAAGCTCAGGCATACGTCCCGAATTGATCGCGTGGGCATTTGTGACTATCAGACTCTCGCCTGCCTGGCGAAAAATTTCATTCAATCTCACCGTGGCAAAGCAGCCCGACGCGATTATGTCCGCCAAAACATTTCCTGCGCCGACCGACGGCAGCTGATCCGCATCACCGATAAGCAGCAGCCGTGCACCCGGCTTTACCGCACGCAGCAGCGCCCCGGTCAGCGCACTGTCCAGCATGGAAGCCTCGTCGATAATTATGACATTTTCCTCAAGCGGATCCTGCTCGTTGCGTCTGAAGCTGTCGCCGTCGTCCCTGCCAAACTCCATTTCAAGCAGGCGATGCACCGTCTTTGCCTCGCGGCAGGTTGCCTCGGACATACGCTTTGCCGCCCGTCCTGTAGGAGCCGCCAGCGCCACGCGCAGGCCCATACTCTCGAATATATCTATCAGCGCCTTGACAATGGTGGTCTTTCCCGTACCGGGGCCGCCGGTAAGCACAAACACGCCGCTTATCAGCGCATCTGATATTGCGCGGCGTTGCATTTCTGCGTATTGCAATCCGTTGAGCCGTTCTTCTTTGGAAATGAATGCCTGAACATCGCCCATGCCTATTGACGGACACAGCCGATCCAGCAAAATCAGCTTTGACGCTATGTATTTTTCGTTTTGGTATGCGTACGGAAGATAAATGTAGCGGACACCGCCTCGCGTGTCGGATACCAACCGCTGCCGGTCTACGGCCTGTGAAAGTGCAGCCGCAGCGGCAGCGGAATCACAGCCGAGCATTGCGGCCGCCGTCTCTGTCAACTTGCCCTCGGGAAGGCAGACATGGCCGTTCTGTGCGGCATTTGACGACAGTATATAGCAGATTCCGCTCATAAGCCGCTCGGGTGAGTCGGCAGGTATACCCAGCTTGCGCGCCATGACATCGGCTTTTTCAAATCCGATGCCCTCAACCTCATTGCAAAGCCGGTACGGATTGGCGCGAGCCAGCTCCACCGAATTCCCTCCGTATTTTTTGTAGATCCGAAGGGTAAGCGCCGAACCGAAATAATCCCGGAAAAAGATCAGCGCATTGCGCATACCGGATTTTTCTCTGAAATCCTCGCTCGCCGACTCGGCCAACTTGCGCGACACTCCCTTGACCTGCACCAGCCAGTCAGGGTGATTTTCCAGTACATCAAAGGTGTCCTCTCCGAACTTGTCGACTATGCGCTGTGCCAGCTTGGGACCAATACCCTTGACTGTACGAGATGCAAGATAACGCAATATGGCGGCAGTGTCGGCGGGCAGTGCGCGTTCAAACTGCTCCGCCTTGAACTGACGGCCGTATTTTGCGCTGTGTACCCAGCGTCCGAAAAAGCAGGCAGTGTCGCCCTCCGAGATATACGGCAGGACACCGACAACGGTGACCGGCTCCTCCCCCTCTCCCTCAGCTTCGACTGTGCACACGGTATATCCGTTGTCCTTGTTGACAAAAATGATGTCCTCCACCACACCGTCAAGGCGAATGACATCGCCTGTGCCGGGTGATTCATATGATCTGTTTGAATTGATTTCAGACATCGTTTTTATCCTTTCTCATTATTTTTCAACTACGAAAAAAAGCTCTACTCCATCTCCGCGCAGTGCCGATTCCACCTCACTGCCAAGGTCGGCCCCCGGCAGTACAATCACACTCACGCGCCCGGCACGGCAAAAACGTCGCCGCGTCTGGTTTACCATACAGCCAAGCTCCTCAGGCTCAAAGCTGCCGTCATAAATCAGACATGTCACCGTATCACAGCGCGCCAGCCAGTCGTCCGTCAGCATACGGAACAGACATACCGCACCGAAAGCCGCCAACACGGCAAGAATTATTTCAAGCAGCAAAGTCACCGCACACCACCTCCCGTGACAGTATATGCCGTTGGGAGGTGCGGAGATTATTTTACGGTGTTGACGAATGTCACAGCAGTGCCGAACGAAGCACGGGAGCCAAATCGCACTTCTCCCATCCGACGCCCAGATCTTCACGGCCCATATGGCCGTAAGCTGCCAGCGGCGCGTATATCGGCCTGCGCAGTCCGAAACGGTTGATTATAGCGGCAGGACGCAGATCAATATTATCCAGCAGTACCCGTGAGATCTCATCTTCCGGCACGCACGCGGTACCGAATGTTTCCACCATGACCGACACGGGCTTAGCAACACCGATAGCATATGCTATCTGCACCTCGCAGCGACTTGCCACTCCTGACGCAACAATGTTTTTTGCGGCATACCGGGCGGCATATGAGGCCGAGCGATCGACCTTTGTCGGGTCCTTACCCGAAAAAGCGCCGCCGCCGTGACGTGAATATCCGCCATAGGTATCTACTATTATCTTGCGTCCCGTAAGCCCGGTGTCGCCGGCGGGACCGCCGGTAACAAAGCGGCCTGTCGGATTGACATATATTTTGGTGTCTCCGTCGAGCAGAGCGGCGGGAATCACCGGCTGTATCACATGCCGGATTATATCGTCGCGTATCTGCGACAGCTCTGCATCCGGGCTGTGCTGTGATGAAATGACCACAGTGTCAACACGTGCGGGAACACCGTCATGATACTCTACCGTAACCTGTGTTTTACCGTCCGGACGCAGGTAATCTACGATCCTTTGCTTGCGTACATAAGTAAGCTGTTTTGCCAGCCGGTGAGCCAACGAAATCGGAAGCGGCATGAGCTCGGGAGTCTCATCGCAAGCATAACCGAACATAAGTCCCTGGTCGCCGGCACCGGTGTCGTATCCGTCGGACTCCCCCGTCTTTGCCTCAAACGATCTGTCAACGCCAAGCGCGATGTCGGGCGACTGCTCATGTATCGAGCTGATGACCGCACAGCTGTCACAGTCAAAGCCGTACTTTGCACGGTCATAACCTATCTCACGCACGGTTTCGCGCACAATATGCTGCAGATCAACATAGGCCTCTGTGGTGATCTCACCCATCAGCGCCACCATTCCGGTAGTACAGAATGTTTCGCAGGCAACGCGCGCAGCGGGATCTTGGCTCAATATGGCGTCAAGAACGGCGTCCGAAATTTTATCGCAGATTTTGTCGGGGTGTCCTTCTGTCACCGACTCGGAAGTAAAAAGTGTTTTCTTCATTGCAATAATATATCTCCGTATTATTTCATTTAAAAAGGCTCCGCACAGACGGAGCCTTTTTCTCTCATCTGTCAGGATTTAGCACCTTGCCGCCGGCGGTAGGTTGCTGTGACATCAACAGGCCTGTCCTTACGTCACTCTTGATAAGATAAATATTTTATTTATAAAATGATACCACATTGCGGCCGTCATTTCAATAGCCATCATCAAATTCAGGCAAAAAATCTGAACGCCGCCACAATGCCGTATGCACCGAGCGTCATAATCACGCCAGCTACCATAACGCCTATAAGCGCTGACAGCAGTGCCTTCCAGAATTTCATGTGTATAGTCGCCGCCACAAGCGAGCCTGTCCAAGCCCCGGTGACGGGCAGCGGAACAGCCACAAACAGTGCCACTCCCCAAAAGGAATACTTTTCGATTTTGGCACGGTTTTTCTCAGCCTTGCGATTTATCCAGCCACCTATACGGTTGAAAATTTTTATCTTGGAGTTTTCCATCCAGTCGAGAATCTTGCGTATAAACAGCAGTATGAACGGAACCGGAAGCATGTTGCCTGCCACGGCAAAAAAATAGCTCTGCCACCACGGCAACCCCAGTCCTGCCCCCAGCGGAATGGCTCCGCGAAGCTCTATGATCGGTATCATGGAGCACAGAAAAACGCACCATTCCCGCCCCACTGTTTCAAGAAAAAATCTCGATATTGCCTCAGTCATAAAGGCCTCCTATCTATGCCAAGAAATCTGACCTCCCAGCACAACAATCAACAGTACCACACAGCCTACGGCAACCGCAAGCCCTCCGATTATTACGGCAAGGCTACGCACACCGAAATGATAGCTACTGTCACGGCCGTCCTCAGCCGCAACAAGGTGTGTGCGGTGCAGCGCCGCAGAAACCGGCTTGTACAGCACCATTACCAATGCGGAATTAAGCGCTGCCTTGATGAGATTGAACGGCAGCAACAGCGGCAACAGCATTTGCTTGACGCTCTCCAGCGGCACGTGATAATACACCGGCGTAACCAGCAGGTTCATAACCAGCATCACCGCCGTCATCAAAACGACCGAACCACTCAGTCCGACAAGAGCACCGCTCATGCGCCGACGCAGTCTGGGAACGTATGTGTAAACCGCACTTGCACAACCGGCAAACACGGCACTCGAAACAAAATTCATCAGAAAGCCCCACGGTCCCGTGCCGCTGATTGTAATCATTTCAAGGAATGATACGACCAGCGCTTCAAACACGCCGGCAATGGGGCCGAACATCATGGCGGCAATAGTAATTACGGTATCCTTGACGTCAAACGTCAGAAATCCGCCGATCCCGCTGATGCGAAAGGAAAAAACCGAAACATATGCCAGCGTGCAGAAAAGAGCCAGCGTCACCAGCTTACGGACGCCGAAATTTGCATTTTTGTTTTTCATAAAAACTCCCTTAAGGGGAAAAAAGCCCCGCAGACATATGCGGGGAGCTTTTCATTTTATCTCATCCGGGCTTTACCGTCGGTGCAGGAATCTCACCTGCTCGGCGCCTTGTGGCGTTCGCGGACTGTTATACCGCCGGCATGGAATTTCACCAATCCCCCAAAATGATAATTTAGTGCTGTCCCGGGAGAAATAACTCCCGGGACAGTCTTTTGTTATTGATTACTCAATAATTTCGGAAACGATACCGGAACCGACAGTTCTGCCGCCCTCACGGATAGCAAAACGGAGTCCCTTTTCAATAGCGATAGGTGTGATCAGCTCAACGGTCATATCAACGTTGTCGCCGGGGCGGCACATCTCAACGCCCTCAGGAAGCTCGATAACACCGGTAACGTCGGTGGTTCTGAAGTAGAACTGAGGTCTGTAGCCGGGGAAGAAGGGCTTTTTACGGCCGCCTTCCTTCTCGGTAAGGACGTACACGTGACCAACAAACTTGGTGTGCGGGTGAATGGAACCGGGCTTGCACAGCACCTGTCCGCGCTCGATGCCGTTCTTATCAATACCACGCAGCAGAGCACCGATGTTGTCACCGGCCTCAGCCTGGTCAAGCAGCTTATGGAACATTTCAACACCGGTAACAACGGTGGTCTTCTTCTCATCGGACAAACCAACGATCTCAACGGTATCGCCAACCTTAACAGTACCACGCTCAACACGACCGGTAGCAACAGTACCACGGCCGGAGATCGAGAATACGTCCTCGACGGGCATCAGGAAAGGCAGGTCAGACTTTCTGTCAGGAGTAGGAATGTAGCTGTCAACAGCATCCATAAGCTCCCAGATAGGAGCGTACACGGCATCGTTGGGGTCGGTGGAGGGGCTTTCCAGAGCGGCGCGGGCAGAGCCACGAATGAAGGGAATGTCATCGCCGGGGAAATCGTAAGAGGAAAGCAGATCTCTGGTTTCCATCTCGACCAGGTCGAGCAGCTCAGGGTCATCAACAAGGTCGGTCTTGTTCATGAACACGACAAGTGCGGGAACGCCAACCTGGCGAGCCAGCAGGACGTGCTCACGGGTCTGCTGCAGAGGACCGTCGGAAGCAGCGACCACCAGGATAGCGCCGTCCATCTGGGCAGCACCGGTGATCATGTTCTTAACGTAGTCCGCGTGGCCGGGGCAGTCAACGTGAGCATAGTGACGCTTGTCGGTCTCGTACTCAACGTGTCTGGTATTGATTGTGATACCTCTTGCTTTCTCTTCGGGAGCGTTATCGATCTGGTCATATGCCAAAAACTCGATGTTACCGTTCTTCAGAGAGAGGGTCTTTGTGATAGCAGCGGTAAGTGTGGTTTTACCATGGTCAACGTGACCAATGGTACCAATGTTAACGTGGGGCTTAGTGCGTTCAAACTTAGCTTTTGCCATTTTGAATTATCCTCCATTAAATATTTTTTCAGGCTTTTCGTGCATTGGAGATTATGGTCTCCTGGATTGATTTGGGAACCTCGGCGAAGTGGCTGGGCTCCATTGAGAACTGGCCGCGTCCCTGCGTGTTGGAGCGCAGCGCGGTTGCGTAACCGAACATCTCAGACAGCGGCACCATAGCGGTGATCTCCTGCGCACCCGGGCGGGTTTCCATGGACTGGATCTGACCGCGGCGGGAGTTAAGATCGCCGATGACGTTGCCGGTGTAATCATCGGGAGCGATGACAACCACCTTCATGATAGGCTCGGTGAGTACGGGGTCTGCCTTTCTCATGGCCTCCTTGAACGCCATTGAACCGGCGATCTTGAATGCCATTTCAGACGAGTCGACCTCGTGGTAAGAACCGTCGTACAGCGTGACCTTGACGTCAACTACATTGTATCCGGCAAGCACGCCGCTCTGCATTGCTCCCTGAATACCGGCGTCAACAGCGGGAATGTATTCCTTGGGAATAGCACCGCCCACCACCTTGCTTTCAAACAGGTAGCCTGCACCCGGCTCGTTAGGCTCAATTATGATCTTGACGTGACCGTACTGGCCTTTACCTCCGGACTGACGTACATACTTCATATCCACGTCGGCTTTCTTTCTGATGGTTTCCTTATAGGCAACCTGAGGCTTACCGACAGTGGCTTCCACCTTGAACTCACGCAGCAATCTGTCAACTATGATTTCAAGGTGAAGCTCGCCCATACCGGCAATAATGGTCTGACCGGTTTCCTCATCCGTATAAGTACGGAAGGTGGGATCTTCCTCTGCCAGCTTGGAAAGAGCGATACCCATTTTGTCCTGGCCCGCGCGGGTCTTGGGCTCAATGGCAACTCTGATAACAGGCTCCGGGAATTCCATGGACTCGAGAATTACAGGGTGCTTTTCGTCGCACAGTGTGTCACCTGTTGTGGTGTTCTTTACGCCCACCACAGCCGCGATGTCACCGCTGTAAACATGATCCAGATCCTTACGCTCATTGGCGTGCATCTGAAGCAGACGCCCCATGCGCTCCCGGGTGTCCTTGTTGGAATTGAATACGGTCTGTCCGACCTCGATCTGACCGGAATACACTCTGAAGAAGCAGAGCTTACCCACAAATGGGTCGGTCATGATTTTGAAGGCCAGGGCGGCAAAAGGCGCGTCATCGCTCGACGGGCACTCAACCTCCTCTTCCGTATCGGGGTTGACGCCCCTGATAGCGGGAACATCGGTAGGTGCTGGCATGTAATCAATGACAGCGTCCAGCAGCTTCTGTACGCCCTTGTTTCTGTAAGAAGTTCCGCAGACCACGGGAACTATCTTGTTTGCAATGGTTTCCTTACGGATAGCTTTTTTTATTTCTTCAGTGGTGATCTCTTCCTCAGCACAGAATTTTTCGAACAGAGCCTCATCGCTTTCGGCAACAGACTCGATCATTTCGTTTCTGTACTTTTTGGCCATTTCAAGCATGTCATCCGGGATAGGCTCAACGCGCATATCCTTGCCGAGCTCATCGTAATAAATATCGGCTTCCATGTTGATAAGGTCTATGATACCTCTGAACTGATCTTCAGCTCCGATCGGCAACTGAATCGGCACCGGGTGAGTGTGAAGTCTGTCCTTCATCATCTCGATAACTCTGAAAAAGTTAGCGCCGGTGATATCCATTTTGTTCACATATGCCATGCGGGGAACCCCATACTTATCAGCCTGTCTCCAGACTGTTTCGGACTGAGGCTCAACGCCGCCCTTGGCGCAAAATACCGTTACCGATCCGTCAAGCACGCGAAGCGAGCGCTCGACCTCAACGGTAAAGTCCACGTGGCCGGGAGTATCTATGATGTTGATACGATTACCCTTCCAGTAGCAGGTGGTAGCGGCGGAAGTAATTGTGATCCCTCTCTCCTGCTCCTGCTCCATCCAGTCCATCGTAGCTGAACCATCATGGGTTTCGCCCAGCTTGTGGGTTTTGCCTGTGTAGAACAATATTCTTTCCGTCGTAGTCGTTTTACCGGCATCGATGTGAGCCATGATACCGATATTACGGGTACGCTCAAGGGAATATTCTCTGGGCATAAATTATGGGTCTCCTTTTTTAATAACGGTAGTGAGCAAACGCCCGGTTTGCTTCTGCCATTCTATGAGTTTCTTCCTTCTTCTTGAAGGCTCCGCCGGCATTGTTCTTTGCATCCATTATTTCGGCTGCAAGACGTTCTGCCATCGTGCGCTCACTGCGCTTTCTTGCGAAGCCAATGAGCCAACGGAGTCCAAGAGTCTGACGTCTTTCAGGTCTGACTTCCATCGGTACCTGATAGGTGGAACCGCCGACACGGCGGGCCTTGACCTCAAGTACAGGCATAATGTTTTCGAGAGCCTCCTCGAATACCTTCAGCGGATCCTGCTCTGTCTTTGCAGCCACTGTGGCAAATGCGTCATAAACTATTGTCTGAGCGACGCCCTTCTTGCCGTCAAGCATTACGTTGTTGATCAGCTTTGTTACAAGCTTGGAGTTATACAACGGATCCGGCAGTACGTCTCTCTTGGAAATTTTTCCTCTTCTCGGCACGGTAACTTCCCTCCTTCATTAAATTTTATGAAATCACAGGTACTCAAAAGCATACTTCTGTTTGCGCCGTACAGAGGATTCTATGTCTGAAACATTGAATTTTCTCATATACGGACTGGCTTGTCTGCTTTATTGTTTAACCTTGTTGTTGTGCTCCCGGCTTATTTCTTGGGAGTCTTTGCGCCGTACTTGGAACGGCTCTGCTTACGGTTTGCAACGCCCTGAGCGTCCAGAGTGCCGCGGATAATGTGGTAACGTACACCGGGCAGATCTCTCACTCTTCCGCCTCTGATGAGAACGACCGAGTGCTCCTGCAGGTTGTGGCCGATACCGGGAATGTAGGTCGTAGCCTCCAGACCGTTGGTAAGTCTCACTCTGGCGATTTTACGGAGCGCAGAGTTAGGCTTTTTGGGGTTGGTGGTGGAAACCTTGGTGCAAACGCCTCTTTTCTGGGGCGACGGCAGATCGGTTGCGACATTGTCAAGAGTGTTGAAGCCCTTCTGAAGCACAGGTGCTTTGGACTTGTAGGTCTTATCTGCGCGACCCTGTCTGACTAACTGGTTAAAGGTTGGCATTCCTTTGTTCTTCCTCCTTCTTTGAAAATTCAATGTTATTGTGCGTACATATGCCTGAATGTACAGCCGTATAGGCATACTTATCCCAAGTATGCAAACACGCGTATATTATTATATCATCGCGCCGCCTGTTTTGTCAAGAAACATTATTTACCCCTGTAATTTTCTCCCTTTTGCACAAACGGAAGCGCAACCTGATGTATTATTTGCTATATTTTTCAACTGTATTCAGATATCCGCATAAACGGCACACGGGGTTGCCGCCCTCCATTGGAGAACGGCAGCCCCGGTTTGTATTTTACGGCTGTATTTTTGTCAGTCGTATGATTTTATCAAACAGCTTTGTTGTCTGCTGCCGACTCAACCTTTTCGACATCAACACCATGGTAGCATGCCATGCCTGTGCCGGCGGGAATGAGTTTACCGATAATGACATTTTCCTTAAGGCCAAGCAGGTGGTCGACCTTACCCTTGATAGCGGCTTCGGTCAGCACCTTTGTTGTCTCCTGGAACGATGCCGCGGACAGAAACGACTCGGTCTGAAGTGACGCTTTGGTAATACCGAGCAGTACGGTCTCGCCTGTTGCAAGGTTCGGCTCGGAGCCAAGCTCACGGGCTGCGGCAGCGACTTCATCGTTCTTTTCCTCAAATTCGTTGACGTCCACCAGCGAGCCGACCAGCATGTCGGTGTCGCCGTTGTCCTCGATGCGGATCTTTCTGGTCATCTGGCGTGCTATTATCTCGATATGCTTATCATTAACGCTGACCGACTGCGAGCGGTACACGCGCTGAATCTCCTTGATAAGGTATTCATATACGGCGTCAAGTCCGAGTATGCGCATGATATCGGCAGGTGCCTTGTTACCCTCGGTAATGGCCTGCCCCAGCTCGACATGATCGCCGTCATTGATGCTCAGACGCGTACCGTAGGGTATCTGATACTGAATAACGTCAGCCGGTCTGCCATCAGGCAGAGTCTGACCCGGATCAGGGTGAATATCGACAACATGCACGTTGGCGTTTTCACCGATATTGACATATGCAGTGCCTGCGATCTCGGCCATAATAGCAGCCTTTTTGGGCTGTCTTGCCTCAAACAGCTCCTCAACACGGGGAAGACCCTGGGTGATATCTGAACCCGCAACACCGCCGGAGTGGAATGTTCTCATAGTCAGCTGAGTACCCGGCTCACCTATGGACTGAGCCGCAATGATACCGACTGCCTCGCCGACGCTGACCGGTTTACCCGACGAGAGATCCGCGCCGTAGCAGTGAGCGCAGATACCGTGCTTTGCATGGCACTGGATAACCGTTCTGATATAGACTCTGTCTATACCGGCCTTGGTGATCTTGGATGCCATATCGTCTGTGATCATGGTATCGTCCGGCACCAGTACCTCGCCGGTTGCAGGATCGACAACGTCACCCATCGTATATCTTCCGACGATACGGTCAGCCAGCGGCTCAAGCACGTTCTTGTCCTTGTCGTCGATAACGGCGGTAACCCACGCGCCCTTCTTGGTGTCGCACTTCTCTTCCCGGACAATAACCTCCTGCGAGACATCGACAAGACGTCTGGTCAGGTAACCGGAGTCTGCCGTACGCAGAGCGGTATCGGACAGTGATTTACGCGACGAACGCGCGCCCATGAAGTACTCAAATATCTTCATACCTTCACGGAAGTTGGATCTGATCGGGATCTCCATTGTTTTACCGTTGGCGGCAAACATAGGACCGCGCATACCTGCCAGCTGACGCATCTGTGTGATAGAACCACGGGCACCGGAGTCGGACATTATCTTGATCGGGTTGTACTGATCAAAGCTGTCCTGAAGTGCGGCGGTAACATCGGCAGTTGTCTGCTCCCAGATAGCGATAACGCTCTTGTATCTCTCCTCCTCGGACAGACGGCCGCGCATGAAGTGCTTGGATATTGTATCCACCTTCTTTTCGGCCTCAGCAAGCAGAGCAGACTTCTCCTTCGGAATGGTCATATCGTAAACCGAGATCGAGAACGAGGCGCGTGTTGAATACTTATAGCCCATAGCCTTAATACTGTCAAGCATGTTAGCGCAGACAGCGGCTCCGTGGCGCTTGATGCAGCGGTCGATGATCTGGCCCAGCTCCTTCTTCTTCATAACGAAGGCGATCTCAAGGTCATTTATACGGGTATAATCGGAACGGTCGACAAAGCCAAGATCCTGCGGCAGCGGATGGTTGAATATCATGCGGCCGAGTGTAGCCTTGATAATACCGGTATGCTTATAGCAGACCTCAACCACATCGCCCTGTGCGATAGCCGTGAAGCCGTTGATAAGCATGGTGCACTGGCTGCCCGACTTGGCCTCTTCGCCGCCGAGGATTGAAACGGTGTTGTCTCTGTATATTTCCTCGCCTCCACGCAGCACTCTGACATAGGTATAACCGCAGATACGCTGAGCGGGCGTGATTATACGTGCAACAGGTACGGTGAATGTAATCTCGGTACCCTTGTCGGTGCGTATATAGGTGTAATCGGTGAGCTGGCACAGCGCGGTCTCAGAGCTGTCGGTGCTGCGCACAAATATGGGCGCGTGCAGTCCCAGCTGATGATTTTCGTATGCCATAACAGCCTCGTCGAAGTCGCGGAACACTCTTCCCTCGCCCGGCTCTCCGCCCTTATCCATTGTGAGGTAGTAAGAGCCGAGTATCATATCCTGTGAAGGAACCGCAACGGCGCGGCCGTCAACGGGCTTGAGCAGGTTGTTTGCAGACAGCATGAGGAATCTCGCCTCAGCCTGTGCCTCGACAGACAGCGGCACGTGAACCGGCATCTGGTCGCCGTCAAAGTCGGCGTTGAATGCCGTGCAGACCAGCGGGTGCAGCTTGATCGCACGTCCTTCGACCAGCACCGGCTCAAACGCCTGAATGGACAGGCGGTGCAGTGTCGGTGCACGGTTGAGCAGGACCGGGTGCTCTTTTATTACGTTTTCAAGTGCGTCCCAGACACAGGCGTTTGCCGGATCGTGGGAGCGGTCTATCTTTTTCTGTGCGTCCTTGACGTTTGTGGCCTTCTGAAGCTCCACCAGTCTCTTGACCACGAAGGGCTTGAACAGCTCAAGTGCCATTTCCTTGGGCAGACCGCACTGATAGATCTTAAGCGAAGGACCGACAACGATAACCGAACGTCCGGAATAGTCAACACGCTTGCCGAGCAGGTTCTGACGGAAGCGTCCCTGCTTACCTCTGAGCATCTCGGAAAGCGACTTGAGCGGACGGTTGGCCGGACCGGTAACCGGCTTGCCGCGGCGTCCGTTATCTATAAGTGCGTCGACCGCCTCCTGAAGCATACGCTTCTCGTTGCGGACAACTATCTCAGGAGTGTGTATCTCCATGAGCTTTTTGAGACGGTTGTTACGGCTGATAACGCGGCGGTACAGCTCATTGAGGTCGGACGAAGCAAAGCGTCCGCCGTCCAGCTGAACCATGGGACGTATATCAGGCGGGATAACCGGAACTACATCCAGTATCATCCAGTCGATGTGATTGCCCGACTTGCGGAAGGATTCAATGACCTCCAACCGCTTGATGATCCGCGTCTTTTTTTGGCCCGACGCAGTTGCCAGCTCTGCCTTAAGCTCGTCAGCCACACGGATAACACCGGCGCGGCACAGCGACTCAAGCTCAGCCGACTCTTGCTCAGTCAGCTCAGCCTTGCGGGCCTCAAGCTCACGGCGCCGCGCGATCTGCTCGTCGTCGAGGCCGACTCCCTGGAGCAGCTCCTTGATCGCCTCGGCACCCATTCCGACGCGAAAATTGTCGCCGTACATTTCGCGGTACTCGTTGTACTGCCGCTCGGATAGCACAGTTCCCTTGGGAATGGGAGTAATACCGGGATCCAACACTACGTTTTCGGCAAAGTAAAGCACCTGCTCCAGCTGTTTGGGAGACATATCCAGCACCAGTGCCATTCTCGACGGAATGGCCTTGAAATACCAGATGTGCGACACGGGAGAGGCCAGCTCAATGTGACCCATACGCTCACGGCGCACCTTTTTGGTGGTGACATCGACGCCGCACTTTTCGCACTTGTGGACTTCCTTGCTGTGCGAATTTTTGTACTTACCGCACATGCATGCGCCGTCCTTGGTCGGCCCGAATATGCGCTCGCAGAACAGGCCGCCGATCTCCGCTTTAAGTGTTCTGTAATTTATTGTTTCAGGCTTGGTGACCTCACCGTATGACCATGATCTGATCATCTCGGGAGAGGCAAGACCGATTTTTATGGAATCAAATTCATTATGCTCCACAGCTTATATCTCCTGACACATCAATTATTTTCGCCGCCGTCGGCATAGTCGTCGCTATAGTCGCCGTCCTCAAAGATTTCCTCCTCGGGAGGAAGCTCGTCATCCTCGGAGTCGCCTGCATCTTCCTCGTCGCCTTCGATAAGGAAGGAGCGGCGGATCTCGTCTGTAAGTGTGCTGTTGCCCAGCGCGTCATCAATTGCAGAGGGATCGGAACCGCCGGAATACGGGCTGTTGTCCTCATCCTCGCACAGCGTGGACAGCTTGACCTCCTCGCCGTCCTTGTTGAGCACGCGCACATCCAACGCCAGCGACTGCAGCTCTTTGACCAGCACCTTGAACGACTCAGGCACACCCGGAGTGGGTATGTTCTGCCCCTTGATAATAGCCTCATACGCTCTGCGGCGGCCGTTGATATCGTCCGACTTGACAGTCAGTATCTCCTGAAGAGTGTATGCAGCGCCGTAAGCCTCGAGCGCCCAGACCTCCATTTCGCCGAAGCGCTGTCCGCCGAACTGAGCCTTACCGCCAAGAGGCTGCTGGGTGACCAGCGAGTACGGACCGTTTGAACGTGCGTGAATTTTATCGTCAACCAGATGATGCAGCTTGAGGTAGTACATGATGCCGACGGTTACGGGGTTGTCAAACGGCTCACCGGTACGGCCGTCGTAAAGCGTTGTTTTGCCGTCTATCACCTTGAGCTTTTCCTCGCCCGTAACGGGATCCACGACAGTGAACGTTTCCTTTCCGTCAAGTCTTTCGTCACTGCGGGCATCGCGGCTCATATTGGCCTGCTTCATGCACTCCATGATGTCCTTTTCGGTTGCACCGTCGAACACCGGCGTCATGATCTTCCAGCCCAGTTTTTTGGCGGCAAGGCCGAGGTGAACCTCGAGCACCTGACCGATATTCATACGTGAAGGCACGCCCAGAGGGTTAAGCACTATGTCAAGCGGTGTGCCGTCGGGCAGGAAGGGCATATCCTCGGGAGGCAGTATGCGGGAAACGACACCCTTGTTACCGTGCCGGCCTGCCATTTTGTCACCCACAGAAATTTTTCTCTTTTGCGCAATATAGACCCTGACCACCTTGTTTACGCCGGTAGGCAGCTCGTCGCCCTGCTCGTGCGAGAACACGCGGACATCGACCACGATACCGGATTCGCCGTGCGGCACTCTCAGTGAGGTATCTCTGACCTCTCTTGCCTTTTCGCCGAATATGGCACGCAGCAGTCTTTCCTCGGCAGTCAGCTCGGTTTCGCCCTTGGGTGTTATCTTACCCACAAGAATGTCACCAGCTCTTACCTCGGTTCCCTTTTTGATAATACCCTCGGCGTTAAGATCCTTGAGTGCGTCTTCACCGACGTTGGGTATTTCACGTGTTATCTCCTCCGGGCCGAGCTTTGTATCTCTGGCCTCGTGGGAGTATTCCTCTATATGAAGCGAGGTATAGACATCGTCACGGACCAGCCGTTCGTTAAGCAGGACAGCGTCCTCGTAGTTATAGCCTTCCCATGTCATAAAGCCGATAAGCGCGTTCTTGCCGAGCGCGACCTCGCCGTTTGAGGTAGCTGGGCCGTCGGCGATGACCTGTCCCTTTTCGACATAGTCTCCGCGCGACACGGTAGGCCGCTGGTTGAAGCAGGTGCCCTGGTTGGTACGCTTGAACTTAAGCAGCTCATACGTATCCTTCTTGCCGTCGGCGCGCGCTATGACCACACGGTTGGCTTCAACATGCTCGACATAACCCGCCTCCTTGGCCACAATTACGACGCCCGAATCGACCGCCGCCTTGTATTCCATACCGGTGCCGACGATAGGTGAATCGGTCACCATAAGCGGCACGGCCTGCTTCTGCATGTTCGAGCCCATAAGAGCACGCGAGTTATCGTCGTTCTCAAGGAAAGGAATCATAGCGGTTGCGACCGACACAACCATTTTAGGTGAAACATCTATATAATCCACCTTTGCCGGGTCTATTTCAATGAACTCGGTTTTGTCTCTTGCCGTTACACGTGACGACAGGAACACTCCGTTTTCGTCGAGCGGCTCGTTGGCCTGAGCGATAATGTAATTATCCTCGACATCAGCGGTCATATAGCGCACCTCATCGGTAACGCGACTGATGATGTTTCCATCCGGGCCCTGTTCGTGTACCACCTTACGGTAAGGAGCTTCGATGAAGCCGTAGTCGTTGATACGCGCATAGGTTGCAAGATAGGAGATCAGACCGATGTTAGGACCTTCAGGCGTTTCAATAGGACACATACGTCCGTAGTGCGTATAGTGTACGTCACGAACGTCAAACGAAGCACGGTCACGCGACAGACCGCCGGGACCGAGTGCCGACAGACGGCGCTTATGCGTCAGCTCTGCAAGCGGATTTGCCTGATCCATAAACTGCGACAGCTGAGATGAGCCGAAGAATTCACGGATAACCGTGACCACAGGTCTTATGTTGATAAGCGACTGCGGCGTGATCTTTTCGTTCTCCTGCGAGCTGAGCGTGGTCATTCTCTCCTTTATGATCTTGTCCATTCTGGAGAAGCCGATACGCATCTGGTTCTGCAGCTGCTCGCCGACCGAACGTATACGGCGGTTGCCGAGATGGTCAATATCGTCAAAGGTGCCGATGTCGTTGGTCAGATTTATCAGATAACCGATGGACGCAAAAATATCGTCCTTGGTGATATGCTTGGGGCACAGCTCGGCTATGCGCTCGCGCGCCATGGCCTTGATTGCGTCAACATCGCCGCCACAGGACTCTGCTATCTCCATAAGCACGGGAATACGCGCCTTTTCGTTGACGCCGCAGTCCTTGAGGTCAAAGCCGAGAATATACTCCGGCTCAATGGTGTTGTTGGAGAACACCTTGACGACCTTATGATTATCAAGCTCGATGTAAACAACGTTGACGGCATTGTGTGCTATAGTATCCGCCATCTCGGGCGTCACTACCTGTCCTTTTTCGCACAGCAGCTCACCGGTCAGCGGGCTGATAACGTCCTCGGCCAGTACGCGGTTGCGTATACGGGGCTGAAGCGCCATCTTTTTATCAAACTTATACCGCCCAACCGGAGCGATGTCGTAGCGGCGGGGATCAAAGAAGAAATTGTTGATCAGAGTGACGGCGGCGTCCTCCTGGGCAGGCTCACCGGGACGCAGCTTCTTGAATATCTCCTTGAGTGCCTCAACGCGAAGCGTGGTTGCGACCGGGCTTTGCGCTACTAAATTGGCGGTCTCGTCCTTTTCAAAGGTTGCCAGCAGCATGTCCTCATTGCCGAACATGGCAAGAATATCCTCGTCGGTCTCAATGCCGAGAGCGCGGATGAACATGGTTATAGGCAGCTTGCGGTTTTTGTCTATGCGGACATAGATAACGCCGTTGGTATCGGTCTCGTATTCGAGCCATGCGCCGCGGTAAGGGATAACGGTGGCAGCATATGTTCTTTTACCCGATTTGTCCATTTCCGTGGCATAGTACATACCGGGAGAACGGATTATCTGAGATACTATAACACGCTCGGCACCGTTGATAACGAACGTACCGTTTTCGGTCATGAGAGGAAATTCGCCCATAAAAACGTCGTTCTGCTTGACCTCACCCGTCTGCTTGTTGGATAGGCGGACATTCACCTTGAGGGGAGCGGCATAGTTTACATCTCTCTCCTTACACTCCTCAACCGGGTATTTGGGCTTTGAGTCTATAGAGAATGACACAAACTCTATGGACAGATTGCCCGAATAATCCGTAATAGGAGATACGTCACGCAAAACCTCCATAAGTCCTTGCTCTAAGAACCATTTGTAGGATTTGGTCTGTACCTCAACCAGGTTGGGAAGCTCCAGTGTGGAACGGGTCTTGGAAAAGCTCATTCTTGTGTTCTTACCAAGCTTCTGCTCTTTTACATTGACCATTAAATCAATCACTCCATTCAATGTATTAGTCGCGCCTCGCCGGGCGCGGTCCGGAAGTGCAGGGGCTGCTTTGTTGCTCTGACGCCGGACTTTTCCGGCAGTCCGGCAAATACTGGAATACGCTCAAATGAACATTCTGAGCGATTATAATGCAGTTTATTATTATACATCAATATTTCTTGCCTGTCAAGCCCTCACCGGGATATTTTTTTACTTTTCCGGAAAATATCCGGCTCTATTTTGCGATCACATGCCGTCGGCTATCCACCTGTGCCTGACATACCTTGAATTTCAACATAATATCCCTGAGAAGGCTCATAGCTTTCAGCCACACCACTACATATAAATTAATGAAGCAAACCGTGCCCTGCTTACCAGCGTTTTATCATACATTTTTCCGTAAATCGATCATACAGGGAAAATACACCGCACGAAAAGCGCTCCCGAAGAGCCGTATCACTCCCGGGAGCGCGGATTTGTCAAACCGTCGCCTGCCGTATACGTTTTTTCATGCGGCGCAGATCGCCGAGCATTTTAATTGAATCGCTCATGACATGCACCTTGGACTCGCGGTGGTTTATTACCTTGACTGGCATTTCACAGATTTTGTAATTCAGCTTACCTGCCCACAGGATCGCCTCAAAATCGAAGGCAAAGCCGTCAACCTCAGCTCGCGTGAATATAGCCTGCGCGGCTTCGTGCCGGAACGCCTTACAGCCGCACTGCGAGTCAGACAGCCGAAAGCCGCCCGTCATGCACAGCACACGTATATATGCCTTTGACGCCAACTTGCGCAGCAGTGTATAGCCTTCGTATCCGTCGGCGCTTATATTGCGCGAGCCGATTACGAGTGATGCGTCGGGATCTGCCTCAAACATATCCACAGCCCGCCCGATGACCTCTGTACCGTATGCAAGGTCGGCATCTGTGAACATAACGATATCGCCTCTGGCCTCAAGCATTGCCGTGCGTACTGCACAGCCCTTGCCGCGGTTTTTTTCATAGCCCACCACACGCACGTGCGGCAATCCTAACCCTCTTACTGTGTCCCCGCAGCCGTCTGTGCTTCCGTCATCCGAGAACAGCACCTCCCAATCGTCTCCGAAGCGGCCTGTCATATATTCGCTCAGCTGCCCAGCGCAGTCAGCAATTATGGTGTTTTCGTTGTACATGGGAATACAAACCGATATTTTCATTACGTTAATCTTCCTTCCGATAAACAAAAATGTCAAAGTCCACCACGGTTTCAAGGCTGTCAAGCCCTGCGAGCCGCTCACGTCCGGCCGCCGAAGTGCGGTAGAAATACGGAGTCATGGCAAACAGCGACTGAACGTCGCTCTGCCGCGTCAGCGTAACTGAATAGCGCACACGAGCTGTATCGACAGCCGTCAGTCCGCCGCCGGACGGCAGATCCGCACGCCGTGTATTGGGCGTTACTGCATCATAAATCACGGCTCGAAGGCCGGAAAGGTGGTCACGTCCCGCCCCCGCGACGATCAGATGTCCCCCGGGCCTCAGCACTCTCTCAAATTCCCCGGGTGCGCACGGAGCAAATAAATTCATAACAACTTCGGCGCAGCCGTCCCGCACCGGCATGTCAAACAGTCCTGCCACGGCAAATGCCGCATCCGACTGTCGCCGACGTGCAGCCTTGGCGGCCGCCGTCACGGCAAACTTGGACAAGTCCACACCCAGCAGCGTCCCGCCCGACTCGGAAGCGGCTGCAATGCTGTAATATCCGTCGCCGCAGCCGGCATCAATGATGACACCGCCATCCGCATACCCCGACACACGGCGGCATATCTCTCGGGCAAACGGAGCATAATACCCCGCCCCGAGAAAAGCCGTACGGGCACTGACCAGCTCACGCGAATCGCCGTTGCCGTGCTGATGCGGCCCGCCCAGATTGACGTAACCCGCCGACGAAATATCGAAGCAATGACGGTTTACGCAGGTAAGCGATCCGCCTGTCTCAGCAAGCCCGCCGCCGCACACCGGGCAGCGCAGCACCTGCTTTATCAGCATTTCCTTCATTGAGAAATCCCCGTCAGGACCGCATGAACCGCCAGCCGCCCTTTGAGATTTGTATTAAGACAGGTAGACAGCGTAAGTATGCGGTCGGTTTCGTAGAAGGTGAGGTTTTTCGAGTATGACGACTTACGCTGTGCCTCGTTAAGAAAGTCGACAAACTGCTCATCCGACTGGAAGAACATATACGAATAGTTGCTGTCGTTATCTGCATTGTATACAGCAAAGACCTCGTAGGTATATATTCCGTTGAGAGTATATATGCTTATGCTGACATTGTTGAAATAATCTTGCTGCTTAAGATATTTAAGGTTATGAAACATAGCGCCGTTATTCATATTGTGACCGTGCACCAGTGTTGCCCAGTTGCGCTCAAGGCGGTCGGAGCAGCGGTAGTCAAGAAAAATCGCACCGGCCTTAAGCTCGCTGTTATCGTAAGCGTGATCAATATAATACTCATCATCGCTTGCGTGAACGAGCGGATAGCTTATATCCTTTGAAGGATCGTTGGCAAACTGAATATAAATATATCCTACAACGTCCTTATTTTCCTTTTTCAGCTCGCGTATGAACTCGCAGGCATTGAGAAAGCGCTCGCTGTAAACCGGCTCAGGCGGAACCGGAGTTGTATCGCCTGACGGCTTTGACGTGCCGTCCGGCGACGTTGACGGAGTAGTGCCACCCGGCTCCGTACCCTGTGACGGCTGTCCCGTTGTAACGTCGGGTACCGTAATTTTCCCCGGACCGCGCGTCCATATATCGGTAACAGTGTTGTCACCGGAATCTCCTGTGGTCTTGTTTATGGCATCACTGAAGCCCTGCTGCACCTTGCCGTAAAGCTCGGATGCCGCGCGGTACTGCGACAGCGTGTTTATAAGCATTACCGCACTCACCACAAAAACAGTGGCAAAAACGCACACAAGTACTATGCGAAGCACGAATGAAAAACTGATTTTTGATTTTTTATCAGACATTGATTTTACCTCTCAGAATATCGCCCTATTGCATGCTGTGTCCGGACTTCCCGTCATCGGACTGTTCCGGGTCGGACTGTCCGGCACCAGCTACGTCCGGATCAGGGCGGACATCGTTCTGCGTCACGGGTTGCATGTCGGGCAAAGCGTCCGGCACACCGCCGGCATTATTATCCACGTTGCCGTCGAGCGGCGCTACCTTGAGCTCAAACCAGAAGCAGCTTCCTTCACCCGGCGTGCTGTCGACCCCGTACCCGGCTCCATGCGCCTCAAGCACACCCTTGACGATCGACAGACCTATTCCGGTGCCCACCGTAGCCCGGCGATGCACCTTATTCTCTTTGTAATAGCGATCCCATATCAGCGGCAGGGGCCCGGGGTCAATTCCCTCTCCGTGATCAGCCACCGATATACGCACCACTCCGTCATGAACCTCCTGCGTAACCATTACACGCTTATCGTCTCCGATATAGTTGATCGCGTTGTTTATCAGGTTATACAGCACCTGAAGGATCATACTGCGGTCGGCCTCAACCTCAACACTGCCGTGCGAGTAAAACTCTATACGGTAGCCGTAGTGCTCAGTCAGCTTGGCGTAGCGGTTCATGGCATCACGAACCGTACCGGTGAGGTCGAAGCGGGCGATATTCGGCTTCCCGGCACCGGCCTGCAGTCGTGAAAGATCCAGCAGTGAGCTGACAAGCTCGCTCAGGCGATTGGCCTCATCAATTATAACCTGAACATTTTCCGGCGTATTTTCACCGGGCACGTCACGCATTACCTCGCCGTAACCCGTTATCATGGTCAGCGGTGTGCGCAGGTCATGCGAAATGTTGGCGATAAGCTCCTTTTGAAGCCGATCGGTTTTGGACAGCTCGGAGGCAGCATAATTCAACGTTTCTGCAAGCTCGCGCGCCTCGCGAAAGCCGTCGCCACCGAAGTGAACGTCATAATGCCCCTCTGCAAGCTGCTTTGCCGTCTCGTTCATGCGCTCAATGGGGGTTGAAATTATACGCGACAGCACGATTGCCAGCAGGAGCGCTCCGACCAGCAACACCTCGACCACCCAGATATACTGTGTTGTCATCATGCTGACCAACGAGCCGACCGGCGTGATCTCGGTATTGAGCATAATTGCAAAACGCTCGCCGGCCGAGTTGGTGATCATGCGGACATATATCATGCTCTGAATTGCACCTTTGGCACCGTCGGGACGCCCGTGCTGATCAGACAGCGAATAACGCGGATAGAAATACCCCGAATCGTACAGCTGCTGACGCGTCATTTTATCGGTATACTCACCGTTTGTCATGGCCGCATAGTACAGCCGGGACAGATATGTGTTGGTGATATTGTGCAGTACGCAATCCTCAGCCACATCAACTGACAGCTCCTCGTACGCCATAACCTTGTCGCCCGCGGTTTCGATACGCATCAGGCGGACACACACCTTTGAGTCCACAGCATACGCATATACCACACTGTCGCGGTTTTCGTCATCAATACAGTTCTCGATAACGTCGGCCAGCCGCGTCAACTCACGCTCACGAATGCTCTGATAGAAATATCCCAGCAGCTTTATCTGAAACAGCCATACCACCAGCAGCGCAAAGGCAATGAAGGCAACCAGCGAGAAAAACATTTTCCAGCGTATGCTGAGTCCTCTCCGCTTGCCGGAGGACGACCTGCGGCGGCGCTTTGCCGCATCATTTGCGGCGTGCGGCAATTTGCTTTCACGGTCCATATAACCGTTTACACTTCCTCAAAGCGATAGCCTACGCCGCGCAGTGTAACTATATACTTTGCGTAGCGTCCAAGGCTTTTGCGCAGCAGCTTGACGTGCGTATCCAGCGTGCGTGCGTCTCCGTAGAAATCATATCCCCACACCTCGCTTATCAGCTTCTCGCGCGACAGCGCTATGTTTCGGTTGGTCAGCATATAAAAGAACAGGTCGTATTCCTTGGGGGACATGTCCACCCGTTCTCCGTCAATGTACACAAGTCGTGCCGTAAGGTCGGCCTTCAGTCCTCCGCCGTCCAGCTCAATGACCTGATTCTTGTGCTCGGTCTGTGGGGCGTTGCCACGTCCCAACCGCTTCATAACGGCATCAACACGCAGCATAAGCTCCTTGGGAGAGAACGGCTTGACAACATAATCATCAATTCCCAGCTCAAAGCCGTTGATCTTGTCATACTCCTCGCCGCGGGCAGAAAGCATGATAATAGGCGTCTGTGACGTCTTACGTATCTCACGGCAGGCAGAAAAGCCGTCCAGCTCCGGCATCATGATATCCATAATGATGATATCAAATTTTGTCCGGCGGCACATGTTGACCGCTTCCATGCCATCGCTGGCTTCGGTGACGGTATGTCCTTCAAATTCCGCGTATTTTCTTATGATAGTGCGTATACGCGCTTCATCATCCACAACGAGAATATTGTACATATCATTTCCTCCGTAATGTCATTACTGATATTATATAACACTTTCGTATTATTTTCAACTCTTTTTTATGCGACATATGCCGCCGACCGTAAGCTGTGGCCGACGGCATATCCTTGCCAGGTTATTGTGTTCCGGTTTTATCGGGAACATCCTCACGCAGTGTGACATCAACGTCATACTGCGTTCCTTTACGGGAAATACTGAATGTCACCCTGTCACCTATTTTGAACTCGCCGAGTATACTCTTGACCTCGGCTTCGCTTGACACCTTTGTGCCGTTGACGGCAACTATTCTGTCACCGTTCTTTATGCTGTCTGTAAACTCCGATTCAACAACATATACTCCAAGGCTGTCAAGACCGTAGCGCATGGCAGTGAAGCGGTCGGTTATATCGACCATTGTAAGACCGGCCGTGGGGCGCCCGGTTACGTAACCATACCTTATCAGCTCGGTGATAATGGGATAGGCTGTGTCTACCGGAATTGCAAAGCCGATGTTCTCAATGCCGGTACCTGACGACTTGGCGTTTACCACACCGATAAGCTCGCCCTTCATATTGAACAGGCCGCCGCCCGAGTTGCCCGGGTTGACCGCAGCGTTCGTCTGAAGCAGGACCATACGGTTGTTGTCAATGGACACCTCGCGTGCCAGTGCACTGATAATGCCCGTCGTGACAGTGCCGCCCAGCTCACCGAGCGGATTTCCTATGGCGATAACCGACTCTCCAACTACAAGCCCCGCACTTGAGCCAAGCTCTGCAGGCGTGACATTGCCAGTCACCTCTATTGATACCACCGCTACATCTGTCACAGAATCCGTGCCGACCACCTCGGCCGTGTATTTTGTTCCGTCGGCCAGCCGTACGTTGACCGTGTCGGCATCGGCGATAACGTGATTGTTCGTAACCACATATGCCCGCGTGCCGTCCTCACTCTTGCCTATAATGACACCGCTTCCGGCGCCACTACTGACGTACCAGCCGCTGTAAACTCTCTGTTCGGTGAATATCTCAACAACGCTGTTCTTTACCAGCGCGACCACGTCCGGGACGGTAAGTGACTCGTCACCGATCTGGCCCTTGACCGTTTTGACAGTAACCGAGCCATCATTTTTGATTATTACTACATCTGCTCCTGTCGGAGTCTGATCTGATGACGTGTTGGTCCCCGGATCCTGCCCCTGATTGGCGGTGTTGCCTGTTGTATCCTGAACCTGTCCCTGCGTACCGCGATTATCGTCATGGTACCGTGCGATCATGGTGCCGGCGATGCCTGCCAGCAGTCCCATCAGCATTGCCGCCACTATTACCAGCGTGACAATAACAGCGGTATGCGACCGGCCGGGCTTTTTACCCTTCGGGCGTTTGCCCTTGGCATGGCTCTGCCGACCATCGGATTTATTGGAATAGGTGTAGCGATACTCCGGAATTTTTTCACCGCCCTTGTATGAATACTCGCCCGAGCGATAATCGCCGCATCCCGGAGGAGTATAGCTACCGCCTGTACCGTTGCCGCAGGACGTACCGTTGTTGCCACCGGCGGAGGCAGTGCCGTTGCAACCGGCATCGCCCGGCTGTGAACCTACCGTATAAACATTTTGGCTGTCGGTATTCAGGTTTCCATTGTTAATGTTGTTATCTTCCATATAATTCATCATAACCTTTCTCGGAAAATTCGGTTAGAGTGGTTGTTACGGATCTTACCTGCACCATTTCCCACTTTGACTGCCCTTATTATAGTTTTCATTTGTGAACATTTAATGACGATTACTCAAAAAGTCACTGAAATACAAAAAAATACATCTGTACACGTAACCGCGTCCCAAAATCGTCCGACATGAGGGTTGTAATCCGGACGAAAATTTGTTATAATAAATAATGAGATATTTTTTCCGGAGGACGGATATGGAAAATATGATACGCTCGCTTCTCGGACATGAGGGAATAAAGCTGTGCGGTACGGTTTCGCTTTCCGACTGTATAATAACACGGGCCTACCTGCTTGAGCGCGCCGGGATAGTATCGGGAACAGTGTATTGCTTTGCCATACCGTACTACACCCGGGGCAACGGAGCGTCCAACATATCACGCTATGCCTGGGGGCGCGACTATCACTACTATGTAAAACAGCTGGCGGAACGGCTGTTGCCGCTCCTGCGGGAGAGCTATCCTGACAACCGCTTTGCCATATTCACCGACCATTCACCGATCGATGAGCGTCACGCAGCCGCAATATCCGGCATCGGCATATTAGGCCGCAACGGGCTTGTCATTACGGAAGATTATTCTTCATATGTGTTTATAGCCGAGCTTATCACAGACGCGCCGACCGATGCCGTCCCTCATGAAATAAGGCACTGCGGCGGCTGCGGTGCCTGCGAGCAGGCCTGCCCTTATCATTTTCGCGGATGTCTGTCCGAGGTGACACAGCGCAAGGGCGAGCTTGAAGCATGCGAACGCGACATGCTTTGTAAATACGGCACCGCCTGGGGCTGTGACATATGCGCAGAGGTATGTCCTCATACTCGCGCGGCACTTAAGCGCGGAAGCATATATACACCGGTGAATTACTTCCATGAAAATCAGATATCAACCCTGACACCACGTGAGCTTGCCGCTATGAGCGATGAGGAATTTGCACTGCGTGCGTACAACTGGAGAGGCCGCGAAGTGATCATGCGCAATCTGAAAATTCTCGGAGGACAGCAATGAAATTTGAACAGCAGCTGATACGCGAGCAGGCCAACGAAATACGGCGTCTGAATATTGAAAACCGCCGTCTGCGCCGTGAAAACCGCCGTTTGAGCCATTATGACGATAAGGCCCTCACATCAGGACTGCACAGTGACTCACCCGAGTCCACGCTGCTGTCGTCATTGTCGCATGACAGTCAGATAATTAACAGCTCAAGCTATCCGAAATATATTTATCGTATGATCAGACAATCGTCTCCCTTCCGTATATGGACGCGTATCATGACGTATTTCCGGAGATTCCGGGTCGTGTCGGTCATTCTGCGGTTTTCGGCTCAGATAATAGCTATAATCGAAACCAGTGCAATATTGCTGGTAACGGCCACGGCCTTTCTCATCACCATACCCGTCATGCTGGTCATGCTGATCGCAGCACTCATAGCGGCGATGACGCGCGGGCGCAGCCTTAACCGTCAGCTGGAGCAGCAGTTGAAGGGCAAGCACATTTTCATTTTCTTTCCGACATCGTCGCCCGCCCCCGGTTACGGCTCGGTACTTCACGCCACGGTGGAGCAGTTGTGCCGGGACAGCGATAACATGATCTTCGTGGTATCTCCGCATACAGTATCAAGCCGCGTCTTCGGTCAATGCCGGCTGTTTTTCATGGCTCGACAGCCGCAGGAAAACGTATTCTATATCCGCAAGTTTTATTATTTTATGCTTCGGCGCAAGCTGCTCCGCGACATATCCGAGCGGGTTGCGGTAATTTTCTGAGTCAAAGAATGGGAGGTAAAATATGATACGTTTTATTTACGGCGTTGCCGGCAGCGGAAAGTCCTCCGCTGTCCGCGACAGCATTATTGCCGACATCAGCTCGGGGCGCCGCGTGTGGCTTATCGTCCCGGAACAGCAGACCTACGCCGTAGAACGTCAATATACAGAGCTGCTCCCTCCCTCATCGCAGCTGAGCTTTGAGGTTGTTAATTTCACACGCCTTGCCAACATCGCCCGCCGGCGCTTCGGCGGGCTTACATATAATTACATCGACGGCGGAACCAAAGCATTGCTCATGTGGCGCACGCTGAGGGAGCTTGCACCGTTGCTTGAGGAGTACGGTGAAACCGCCCAAAACGACTCGCGGGCAGTGGCACTGTCGGACATGCTGCTGAGAACCGTCGGCGAGCTCAAAGCGGCGGGGATAGAGCCGCTGACGCTTGAGCGGACAGCCGAAAAGCTGGATCACTCCGGCTCGCTGTACCGCCGCATGCGCGATATTGCACTCATATGGTCGACATATTCAAACTTTCTGTCAAATGAATTTGACGATGCCGATGACGACCTTACTCACCTTGCCGGACTGCTCGACAAGCACAATCTGTTTGCAGATCACAGCGTGTATATCGATTCGTTCACCAGCTATACCGGTCAGGAATACCGGATCATTGACTATATCATGCGTCAGACGCCCGCGCTTACCGTAACGGTTGAATGTGAGGCTCCGGGGTCATCACGCATACATTTTGCCTCGACGGCGCGCGCCGAAGCTCGCTTGCGCCGTATGGCCGAAGCACGCGGCGGCTACAGCGTTACCTGCCTCGGCCGCTCACTGCGTGCAGGTGCACCGGAGCTTGAGCTTATCGAACGTTATCTGTGGGACACGTCAAATCTGCCGTCACCGGACGAGCTGTCAGAATGTGGCAGGGCAATTGAAACAGCCTGTGCCCCAACGCCATACGCCGAAGCACAATGGGTCGCGTCACGCATATGTGAGGCAATACGCGGCGGCATGCGTTACCGGGATATCGCCGTCATAATGCGCGACGCCACGCGCTGGCAGGGCATTGTCGATGCCGTGTTTGACAAATACCGCATACCGTATTTCATATCCGAGCACACCGAGCTTGACTCGCAGCCGCTGTTCAAGCTGATCACCTCCGCTCTCAGCATCAAAAACCGGGGATGGCGGCAAAATGATGTCATCTCACTGATAAAGACCGGCCTTTGCGGCTTTTCCGACCGCGAATGTGATATGTTTGAAGACTACTGCACCACCTGGAATATAACCGGCCAGCGCTTTCTTGATGAGACCTGGAGCATGAATCCGGATGGATATGTAACCGAGCTCAGCCCGCGTGCCGCCGACATACTGAGCGTGGCAAATTCGGTGCGTGAGCGACTTGCCACGCCGCTGACTGCACTTTTCACCCGGCTTGACGCTGCCGAAAACGCCGCCGGAATGTGCCGCGCACTGTACGGCTACACAGAGGAGCTGGGCGTGCGCCAGCGGCTTGATATGCTGGCTGAGCGCGAAGCCGAAGCCGGCAATGTCCGCGCCGCCTCCGACACACTGCGGCTGTACAACATATATATCGACTCATTGGACCGTGTCGCTTCGGTGCTGTGCGATGAATGTCCCGATACCGAAACATTGGCCACTGCACTGCGCATAGTACTGTGCCGGGCACAGATTGGCTCACTGCCCACACGGCACGACGAGGTGACTATCGGGTCGGCATCTCTGCTGCGTACCGATTCGCCCCGCATGGTCATAGTCATGGGGCTGTGCGAGGGTGAATTTCCCGCTGACATCGACGACTCGGGACTGCTCAGTTTTTCCGACCGTGCACAGCTGTCGGCGCTCGGACTTGAGCTTGAGTCCGATCCGGGTATAGCCTCGTCGGAGGAACTGTTTTTTGCCTACCGCGCATTGACGGCGCCTTCCGACCGGTTGCTCCTGAGCTACTCGTCTGCCGCCTGTGACGGTGCAAGACGTCAACCGTCGCGCGTAATAGGACGTATCAAAGCCATGCTTCCCATGCTGACCGTGCTTGACGTTGCCGCGCAATCTCCTGTTGACATGATTCAGACACCCGAGGTTGCGCTTGAATACCTTGCTTCCCTGCCGGACGGCCCCGAAGCCGAAGCGCTTCGGGCAGTGCTCAGCCGCGACAAGACTCAGGCTCCGCGCCTGGCCGCGCTTGACATTCCGGTCGCCGACTCCGATTGCTACGTCAGTCAAAATACCAAAGACGTGCTGTTCGGCGCCGGAGCGGCGCTGTCGCAGTCAAGGCTGGAGAGCTACGTCATGTGCCCCTTCGGCTATTACTGCAATTACGTGCTCGGACTGCGTACATCGGGTCAGGCAGACTTCTCCAGCGCCAATGTAGGCGTTTTCATTCACTATGTCATGGAGTGCTTTCTCCGTAGCGCAACCGCCTCCGGAGACCTTGATACCGAGCTTGACGATGCTGCGGTCGAAGCGCTGGCCGACAGCATAATAGAAAAGTATTCCCGCCGACTTATGCCGGATGACAGCCGCAGGGCCGGTCACATGGCATTTCTCGTTATGCGTCTAAAACGCATCGCCATGGTACTTATATACAATATAATGGACGAATTCCGGCACAGCCTGTTCCGGCCGTCCTTTTTCGAGCTGTCGGTGGACGGCTCCGACCCGGCCTTTCCGGAGGCGGCAAGGTTTGAGACCGCGGACGGCGGATCCGTGCCGTTACGTGGGGTAGTCGACCGTGTTGACCTGTTCCGACGCGGTGACGACGTTTACATCCGCGTTGTGGATTACAAAACCGGAACAAAGGTCTACTCGCCCGATGACATTGCCGACGGACTCGGACTTCAACTGCTTCTGTACCTGTTCACTCTTTGTAATACCAACTCAGAAAAGTTCCGCGAAGCGGTAGGCTGTCCGTCGGGAGGACACATATATCCGGCAGGAGCGCTGTATCTTTCGGCAAATCTTCCGGTAATGTCTGTTGACCGGAATATCAGCCCGGAGGAAATACGCCGCTATGCTTTCGATGAAATAAAGCGTAGCGGCCCACTACTGAGCGACAAGGATATAATGCTGGCCATGAACGACCAGCTCAATCCCAAATATCTCGGAACACCGGTCAATTCGCGCGGCAGGGACAACACACTGACGCTGGACGGCTTCGGTGAACTGTGCGGCGAGATCTCAAAAACTCTTAGCGCTGTCAATGAAAAAATGCGTTCCGGAAACGCCTCGGCCGAGCCGCGCCGTCAGGGCAAAAGATCACAGTGTGACTACTGTGAATACAGCGCCGTCTGCCGCAGCGCGCGTCGGACCCAATAATACTGAGAGGGAACGGATATGGCTATCAATTGGACACCGTCACAAACCGCCGCAATAACAACGCGCGGCCATGATATACTCGTCTCGGCAGCGGCCGGCTCGGGCAAGACCGCCGCACTGACCGAGCGCATAATTCAATCCCTGACTCGCGAGGACAATCCGACCGACATCACACGTATACTCGCCGTTACCTTTACACGTGCCGCCGCAGCCGAATTGAGACGGCGCATTTCCGGTGCGCTGTCACAGCGCATTTCAGAGTCACCGGGCAACAAACTGCTGCTGCGTCAGCTTATGCTGCTCGGCTCGGCAAAAATATGTACGATAGACGCATTTTGTTCCGATGTTGTCAAGGCCGGCTTTTCGCAGCTGCCATTGCCCGCCGGATTCCGTATACCGGACAAAACCGAGCTTAAGCTGCTCTGTCAGTCGGTCATGGAGGACGTTATTGATGCCGCATTCGAAAACGGCGGCACAGACTTCGCCGCTCTTGCCGACAGTCTGGCATCAAGCAACAAAAACGACAAAAAGCTGTGGGAACTGCTGTACGGCACATACAACCGCCTGCTCGACCTGCCCGAAGGCATAGAATACCTGCGGCACAGCTACCGGGCACTGGAGGACGAGACCAAGGAACGCTTTTATGACACGCGGGCCGGCCGGGCGTGCGCCGGGGAAATCATATCAAAGCTGGATTATTTCATAAACATACTTGAGCTTGCGACGGGGGAGCTTGCCGACAACGAAAAGACGAGCAAGCAGTACCTGCCGGCATTTGTCCACTGTCTTGAGCATTGCCGGGCGCTGAAATCCGCTGTTGCGGCAGGCGATTACACTGCGGCGCGCGGCATTGCGCTCGATTACGCTCCGGTGGCATTGAAAAATCTCGGTAAAGAGTACAAAACACCGCGCACACAGATGTGGGCGGATGTCAGGAAGGAGATAATCGACTCACTGCGCGATACAAAATCAAACAAGACAAGTATACAGTCACGCTTTTTTGCACTCAGCGAAGACGAGATCCGTAACTGCTTTGAAAGGACCGCAACCATGTGCCGCACGATGTACAGCGTGCTGTCAGAATTCCAGTGCCGCATGAACGAAGAAAAGCAAGCGCGTGGGCTGTGCGATTTCAATGACCTGCGCAGATACGCCTATATGCTTCTGGTCAGTCCCGACGGCTCTCCAACACCGCTCGCCCGTGACTATGCCGCGCGGTTTGACGAGATATTCATCGACGAATATCAAGATGTAACTGAAGTTCAGGACTGCCTGTTCCGTGCAATATCAAACGGACACAACCGCTTCATGGTGGGTGACATAAAGCAGAGCATTTATGGCTTCCGCGGTGCCGAGCCGTCGCTTTTTGCCGCATATCGGACCGATTTTGGCCGTGAGGACTCCTGTGGCGAAACGATTTTCATGTCGGAAAATTTCAGGTGCGACAAGCCGGTTATTGATTTTGTCAATCTGATGTGCAGCCGGCTTTTCCCGGCCTGCGGCGTCTCGATAGGATATACCTCGGAAGATGATCTGGTTCAGGGCAAGCCAACGCCGCCCGATGTAACACCAGCGCGCGTCAGCGTGGCAGTCATCACAGCCGCCGAGAACCATAATGATACCGCAAACGATCTCAGCCCGGACTCCACGGCAGCCGCCCACATCACAAGCACCGGAAATGCTCCGCTGTCAACGGATCCGTCCGCCCCGCCCGATTCCGATGAGGAACCGGACTCCCCCGAAGACAAAGAGCAGCAAACCGAGGCCTGTTATGTCGCCTCACGAATATCTGACCTGCTTTCGTCCGGCCGACGCAACGACGGTGCGCCCCTGTCCCCCGGCGACATTGCCGCGCTTTGTCGTACCAAAAGTGTATGCGCCGCCATGACAGTGCAGCTTGAAAAGCTGGGTATTCCCGTCAACAGCGACAGCAGCAGCGGCTATTACACCCGCCCCGAGGTATCACTGATGATAAGCCTGCTCACCGTTATAGACAATCCTCAGAAAGATATCCCGACGGCAGCCGTGTTGCGCTCGCCACTGTTTGGCTTCACTATGGATGATCTGTCACTGATACGTAAAAAGTCAGACAAAAAGGTCTCACTTTACGATGCTGTGACCGCATATTGTAATGAAAGCGGCAGCCTCGCTCAAAAATGCCGTGCCTTTGCAACCAGGCTGGAGGGCTATCGCGGAATGGCGCGGTCACTGTCGGCCGACCGGCTGCTGCGCGGACTCTACCGCGACACTTCCATTTTGTCACTGTGTACCGAGCCGTCCGCACGCGCCGGCCTTGAGCGGCTGTACGAATACGCACGTCAGTTTGAAGCCGGCTCCTTCCGCGGACTTTACAACTTTATAAAGTACCTGAATCAGGCTATTGCCCAAGGAGATGAAGGTGAAAGCCCGGCCGCAGAGCCGGGTGCCGACGCCGTTACCGTTCTGACGATGCATCACTCAAAAGGGCTTGAATTCCCCGTTTGTTTTGTCTGCGGCTGCGGCGGAAAGTTCAACTTCAAAGACACCGAGCGTGAGTTTATCTTCAGCCGCAAGCTCGGCCCCGGCATACGGCTCAAGGACATGACCGGCCTTGCCAGTCTGCGCACACCGCTGTATACCGCCGCCGCACTCGACAGCATCCGCCTGCAGACCGAAGAGGAAATGCGTCTTTTTTACGTGGCAATGACACGTGCAAGAGAGCAGCTGATAATCACGGCATCCTGTCAGACCGGGTTTGACAAAAAGCTGCAAAGAGCCGAACTCTGCCGCGAAACAGGACATACCTATCCACTGCTGCACGCAAAATGCAGCCTCGACTGGATGCTGTCAGTGCTGTCGCTGACGCCGCCCGCAAATGCCTGCTACCGTTTCGACCTTGTGCCGAAAAACACAATTCCGACACCCATTCCATATGTGCCCGGGTGTCAAATATCCTCCGCAGATGCAGTATCCGACAGAAATGAAGACGGACTTGAGCAGAAATATGAGCATGAGTTTGAGCGCCGTTTCAGCTATGTCTATCCTTACGAGCACTTAAGTCGACTGCCTGCCAAGCTATCGGTCTCCAAGCTGTACCCCGGCATGCTGGACGAGAACGAGACTACCGACTATGTACCTGAAAGCTTCAGTCCGAAGCTCGGTACCATGACATTTGCTCCGCGTTTTCTCACACAGGATGCCGCCAACAAGGTTGACCTTGCAAGCGGAACTCCCGACTCATCCGATTTCTCTGATGAAAAAAATCGCTCCGCGCATTCCAAGCGCGGAGAGCAATTTTACATCACGCCGGCAGAACGCGGCACAGCCACACATGTGTTTTTACAGTTCTGTGACTTTGATTATTGTGTCGCCCACGGTGTTGCGGCCGAGCTTGAGCGCCTGATGGAAAACGGATTCATCCCCGCCTCCATGGCATCCATCGTGAACATCGAACAGCTTGAAGCCTTCTTCTCCTCGGAATTGTTCGCCGGGCTGCAAGCCGCCCGGGAAATACACCGCGAACAGCGCTTCAACATAATGCTTCCCGCCTCAGCCTTTTCCGACGATGCCTCGACCTCTGCGGCGCTGTCAGGTGAGCGGATACTTGTGCAAGGCGTCATTGACCTGTTCTTTACTTCGGCTGACGGAAGGCTGGTACTGTGCGACTACAAAACCGACAGGCTCTCTGCCGCCCAGCTTGCCGACCCCGAGCTCGCACGCTCCATGCTTTCAGAACGTCACCGCACACAGCTCAGCTATTACGCCGCCGCGTTGTCACGCATATGCGCCCGCCGCCCGGATTCCGTGATCATTTATTCACTTCCGCTCGGACGCGCGCTGGAAATTGAAACCGATAAAATATAAGAAACTCCCCACAATGAGATCCCTTGAGATTTCATTGCGGGGAAATATTTTATGCAACTCTTACTTTCGCTTTTCGATCCATGCCTTTTTGTAGTGCTCCAGCTCATCACGCAGACTGAGCAGAGTGTGAAACGGAAAAACAAAGTGTCGCTTGTTTTTCATATTCTCTGCATGTGCTCGAATGGCCAGCTTCAGTTCCTCATAGCGCACCGTAAATTTGCTTTCTTTTGCCCATGTATGTATCTTTGACACAACATGGAAGGAGTATCCGATGTCCACCATCAGCACTCCGACATACATACCGACAAAGTATCCGAACGCCTGATGCGTTGCAATCCAGTCGGCGGCAACGCACATATAACTGTGCACAAACAGATAGTAAAGCGCCCCCAGCACACCCCAGAACAGTGAAAACAGCGGGCAAATGATACCCTGAACATTGCCCCAACGATCCGAATAATCCCACAGCCTGACCTTCATAACATTGACAAAGAACAGTCCCGTGACATATTCTATACCTGTCATAACAGCTGTGATCATCAGTATCACGACAACATGCCGCCAGAACTCCGAGGCTATGCCGTCCAGCCTTATTTCACATATGGAATAAAGCAATACCACACCGATCCCGTACAACGGCAGGCAAGGTCCCACAAGAAAGCCCGGGTTTATCCACTTGCCGTGTGCCATGCGCCGGTAAAACAGCTCAAGCACCCAGCCAAGCGAGCCGCCGATAATAAACAGGAAGGATATTTTCAGCACTACCTGCATATATCAGTCAATCCTTTCTGATTTTTTGCGTTTTCTGTTCATGACTATAAGTGTCACCAACGAGCCGAGCATAAACGAGGCATTTACTGCAAGCGCTATGAGAAATTCCGGTGATCCCGGTGTCGATACATTCATACCGAGTATCGGGAAGGTTATGATTTCCGGCATAAAGCCTATGACGCAGGCCGGCAGATAGCGTTTGTACTTAACACCGCCGGCACCGCAGTACAGACTGACGGCATCACTCGGCAGCATACCTACCAGGCGCAATATCAGCGTAAACATAAAATCGTTTTTCTCACGCAGCTTTCGCAGTGCCTTGACACGCGGAAAGCGCTCTGACAAACGGTTAAGTGCATGCTCACCCTGGAAGCGACCGAGAAAATAAGGTATCGAAACCATAATAGCCGTGCCCGCTATATTGACCGCAATGGCCACGGGGAGCGGAAATATTATGCCGCTGGCGGCATAAAGCACACCGCAATACATGAAAAAGCTGAGACTTTTGAGTGCAAACAAAAGAAGCATTACCGCCGCCGCCAACGCGGGATCGGACGGCGTATATTTAAGCACTCCGTCAAACGTCAGCTTGTCGCGGTTGACGATGCATGCCACGATAATACATACCCATATTAGCGCCGTAGCAATATTTAGCCAGCGGTGACCCTGATTTTCAAACCGCTCCCGCAGTACTGTTCCGTGCAAAAGTATCGTATAGTAACGCAGGTACATGACCATTGAAAATATCAGGACCGCGGCGCACAACGCCATAATTGCGCTCACCGCCCATTCCTTCATTCCCGGGAACAGCACAAACGCCGAAACCGCCGCCACCATAACAACCGAGCACAGCTTGCCATACCAGCGTGCTCCGCTGACATAATGAGCATACTTCATAGTCAGCCAGCCGAAAAGCGCCACAACCACCTCTTTGACGGCGAACAACAGTATCAGTATTATCAGCTGACGGTGCTCAAAGCACAGGCAGACAATTATCGACCCCTGCGTCAGCTTGTCCGCCACGGGATCAAGTATTTTTCCTACGTCTGACACCTGCCCGAAGTGACGGGCAATAATACCGTCCGCAATATCGGTCAGTGCCGACAACGCTATGATAGCTACGGCGGCCATG